>JBFWQN010000134.1:0-10903 GCA_050249405.1 Hyphomicrobiaceae bacterium
CATGATGGCGATCATGCCCTCCTGAGCCGCCATGATCGGATAGGCGCCGACGCGTCCGACATGGCTCTGACGCAGAATGGTGCAGGCGGCGACGTTGGACTTCTTGGCCTTGTCGATCGTCATCCTCATCGCGCGCTCGGCAACGACGAAGCCGAAGCCCCAGTTGCCGTCGACGACCGTCGTGGTGGCGCTTTCCTGCACGATCGTGAACGGCGCGCCCGGCACGATGTGGCCCTTGTCGACCCGATCGATATAGGTCGGGATGGCGATCACGCCGTGGCTGTCATGGCCGGTGAGATTGGCGAGAACGACACCCTTCGCAACGCACTCGGCCTCCTCGCGCGAGGCGCCGGCTCCCATCACGAGATCGGTGCAGATTTGGGTCAGCTTGTCGGCTTTGACGACGACGGCCATGGGCTCCTCCGGGGTTTCAGGCTGGTCAACTCTTGCCCGAAGGCCGAGCTTGACGTGTCTGGACAAGTGCGGCGAGCATCCGGCATCGGTGGGCGGGCGGGCAAGTGGATTCTCTTTCCCCGCTCTCGCGGCAAACTTGTCGTCGAGCCGTGTCGGCGGGCCACCCGCCGCACGATTCGAGATTGCAGATCGCCGAGAGTTCCTGCCGATGCGGGAATGACGGCCAGAGCGGAGAAGCACGAGGAAGCCATGCAGCAACGTGTCGTCAACACCAGCGAGGCGAGTCTCGTCTCCACCGCCAAGAGCGTCCTTCCCGCTGGCACCTTCGGAAACACGATGCTCGACATCGTGATCGCGCGTGGCAAGGCCGGGCACGTCTGGGACGTCTCGGGCAACGAGTATATCGACTACCTCATCGGCTCGGGACCGATGCTCGTCGGCCACGCGCATCCCGAGGTCAACGCCGCCGTCATGGAGCAGGTGGCGAACGGCACCACCTTCTTCGTCAACAATCCCCACGGCATCCGGCTCGCCGCCGAGATCGTCGAGGCCATGCCGTGTGCCGAGCAGGTGCGCTTCGTGTGCACCGGCTCCGAGGCCGACCTCTACGCCATGCGCGTGGCCCGCGCCTACAAGGGCCGCGACAAGATCCTGAAGTTCGAGGGCGGCTACCACGGCATGAGCGACTATGGCCTCATGAGCCTCGCGCCGAAGCGCCTCGCCAACTTCCCCGAGGCGGTGCCCGATTCGGCCGGCATCCCGAAATCCGTGCGCGACGAGGTGGTCGTCGCCCCGTTCAACGACCTCGATGCGGTCAAGAGCCTCGTCTCGCAGCACAAGGATGACCTCGCCGCCATCATCATCGAGCCGTTCCAGCGGCTGATCGGGCCAAAGCCGGGCTTCCTCGAGGGTGTGCGCAAGATCTGCGACGAGACCGGCATCGTCCTGATCTTCGACGAGGTGGTGACGGGCTTCCGCTGGGCCTATGGCGGCGGCCAGGAATACTACGGCGTGACGCCCGACCTGTGCACTCTCGGCAAGATCATCGGCGGCGGCTTCCCGCTCGCGGCCATCGCCGGGCGTGCCGACATCATGCGCCACTTCGACAAGGCAGCCGTTCCCGAGGATCGCGCCCTCGTCCAGATCGGCACGCTGTCGGGCAATCCCGTCGCCTCGGTCGCCGGTCTCAAGACGATGGAGATCCTGCGCCGGCCCGGCGCCTACGAGAGGCTGTGGAAGACCGGCAACACGCTGAAGGACGGGCTCGCCCGCATCCTGAAGGACGCCCGCCTCGAGGCTCAGGTGATCGGTGAGGCGCCGATGTTCGACGCTGTCTTCACCGCGGCGCCGATCCAGGACTACCGCGGTTTCTTCAAGGGAGATGCAGCGAAGGCCCGCGCGTTCAACCAGGTCATGCTCGGCGAGGGCATCCTGAAGAGCGAGGGCAAGTGCTACATCTCGCTGGCCCACACCGACGAGGACGTGGCGAGGACCATCGCCGCATGGGAGAAGGCCGCGCAGCTCATGCGCGACGGCAAGATCTGAGACGCGTCGGGCGCAAGATCGCGTGAGCGTGTCTTGCGCCCAGCGCGGCCGTGGGTGCATGAGGGCGTCGAGGCTTTTGGCAACCACGGCAAACCCGCGAGCGGCACATGATCGACGGCTGGCACGCCCACGTCTACTTCGACGCGACGACGATGGAGAAAGCGCGCGCCATCTGCACCGAGGCCGCAACCCGCTTCGGTCTCACAATGGGGCGCGTTCACGAGAAGCCGGTTGGCCCCCACCCGGACTGGAGCTGTCAGCTGGCCTTCGGTCCCGACAGGATCGGCGACGTGATCGGCTGGCTCGCGACACATCGCGACGGGCTGGTCGTGCTTGTCCATCCCGAGACGGGGAACGAGCTGAAGGACCACACCGAGCACGCGATCTGGATGGGGGCCGTCCGGCCCCTCGACGTCTCGATTTTCAAGAAGTCGTAGCAGCAGCTCGCCTTACCCGGCGTAGAGCTCGATCTCCGGCCACGCGCCAGCGCCTGCATGCGCGTGGCGCTGCGCGAGGACCGCATCGACGAAGAACTTGGTCGCCCAGTTCGGGTACTGCAGCGGCGCGTAGCGGCCCCAGATGGGGAACGACCCCGCGATGCCACCATGCCAAGGCTGCGCGTCGTCCAGCGTCTGGTGGCGAGCCACGTCCTCGAGCAGCAGGTCGGCGACGCGGCGGTGCTCGGCATCGCCCTCCATGACGAAGAGCCGATAAAGGACGATGGCGAGCTGCGCATAGCCGGTCAGGCAGATGTGCGAGGAAAGATACTGCCACTCCGGCCCGAGCTCGGCCGCGATCCAGCCTTCGCGCGCGTAGAGCCGGCACACCTCGGCAGCGGCTCGTTTCACCGAGGCCAGATAGCGCGCATCACCGCTCAGCATGTGGCACTGCAGCAGCCCGCGCATGACGTAGGCCGTGCCGTGCGTGTTGGCGTTGCCCCCGGGCTTGAAGCTGTTCTGCAGATAGAAACCATGCGCGTTCTGCTGGCCGATCGTCCAGTCGGCGCAGGCGGCGGCCCGGTTGATCAGCTGCCGGTCGCCCGCCAGCTGCCCGAACGCCATCAGCCCCCACGCCGATCGGACGTTGTAGGCGTGGACCATATCGTGGCTCATGTTGCGCACGAAGCAGCCGCTCTCGTCCATCGACTGGGCAAGGAACTCGGCGGCCTTGCGGGCGGGCTCCAGAAAGGCCTCGCGCTCGCCCTTGTGGATGAGCGCGTTGAAGCCGAGCAGGATCATGCCCGTATCGAAGACGTCCGGGCGGCTCTGCAGCCCGAGCTCATAGCCGGCGAAGCCCCCGCCGGGTTGTTGCACGCCCGTGAGCCAGCGCCCCATCTCGAGTGCTGTCGCCTCGAGCTTGTCGCTGCCACGCGAGCGATCGAGAGCCAGGAGCGTCGGGATGATGTAGCCCGTGGTTTCCGGGTAGGGCGGCATCCAGCCCTTCATGAACCGGTAGCCTTTGGATGAGGCGACGCCCCCGCAGGCCTCGATGGACCTGACGAGCCAGCTCGCCGCCGCATCGAGATGCCTGTCCGCGACGAGTGACGTGGGGCGGCTCGATGCAATGGCGGCGCGCGCGTGCCCCCGCACGCAATCGCTGGCCGCCCTGCGGATGAAGTGCGCAAGCATGGATGTGACCTCGATCGGATGCGGGATGCCGCCTCGTGCGAGTCTCGCCGGGCGTCAGCCCTTCAAAGGCGATCCGCCCCGCTCGCCGGCAAGAATAGTGCGCAGCAGCAGCATGAAAAAGATCGAGTTGCTGACATAGTATCTGCGCGCTAGCCGGCGCGGCTCCTGCAGCAGCCGGAACAGCCACTCCAGCCCGATCATTTGCACGAGCACCGGCGCGCGACGGATGTGTCCGGACAGCACGTCGAACGACCCTCCGACGCCCATCTGTACCGGCACGGAGAGCTCGTCACGGTATCGATTGAGAAACCGTTCCTTGATGGGGCTCGAGATGCCGACGAACAGGCAGTCGGCCCCCGATGCCTTGATGTCGGCGACGACCTCGGCCTCGTCCTCGGGCTTGAAATATCCGTTGCGGTAGCCCGCGACAGCGAGCTTCGGATACTGGCGCTTCAGCCGGGCCACGAGATCCTCGACCACGCTCTGTTTGGCGCCGAGGAAATAAGGCCGAAAACCTTCCTGGGCGCAGACCCGGATGAGCTCGCTCATGAGATCGATGCCGGCGACACGCTCCTTGACGGGAACGCCAAGCAGCCGCGAGCCCCACAGCACGCCCATCCCGTCGACGCACACCACGTCGCTTTCCTCGGTGCAGCGCCTGAGCTCCGGATCACTCTGCATGTCGACCAGCTTGGAAACATTGACGTCGCCGAGCTGCAGCCTGAACTGGTCGCGCATCGCCTGTGTCGCGAGCTGGACAGCATCGTGGCGATCGACGAAATCAATCGGTACGCCGAGAACATGGTGCCGACGGATACTCAGTTTTTGCACTAACATTCGGCACACCCTGCTCGCACGCCACGCAGGTTAAGATAGCATTAAGCGACCGCCGGAACACACTGTCACAAATGAAAGGTAAATGACCACCCTCAAATTGTACGGGCCGAGGCGTGGCAATGGCCGCACGCCATCCATCCACGGGGCCGAACGAGCCCCGCGAATGACGTTCAGCATCGTTCGAACGAAGGTCTAGGTCTTCGATTCTGGATAGCGGGAAGCCAGATAGCGAGTGGAGGATTTGCCGGAAACGCGATCCTCTGCGAGCGCCTCGGCGCTCCTCTCCGACGGCGGGCCATAGCCGCCCGCGCCCGGCGTCTCGACGATGACGTGCTGGCCCGCGGCCAGCGCCATGCGCACCTTGTTCGCGAGGCGGCGTATCGAGCCGTCCTGGTTGCGGAGCAGGAATTGACCGGTCGCCCCCGGCTCGCCGCCGAACAGGCCCCACGGCTGGTGGACGAAGCGCTCGCCGACGCCCGAGAACTCACACGTGTGCCCGACCGGCGTCACCACCCGCCGGATGCCGAGGCCACCACGCGTGCGTCCGGCGCCGCCCGAATCCTCGACGAAGCCGTATTCGAGGACGCGAAGCGGGTATTCCATCTCGATGGCCTCGACCGGCAGGTTGGACGTGTTGGTGATGCCGGCCTGCACACCATCCTTGCCGTCTTTCGAGAAGCGGGCGCCCATGCCTCCACCGAGCGTCTCGAGATAGACGTAGGGCCGCCCGGTCGTCGGGTCGTTCCCCGCGAAGACGGCCGACGTATTGGCGCCGTTCGCCGCTGCGATCACGCGCTCCGGGAGCGCCTGCGCCAGCGCGCCGAGAACCACGTCGATGCCGCGCTGACAGGTGTTGGCCCTAAGCGCCACGGCTGCCGGCGACACGCAATTGGCGACCGAGCCGACCGGGGCCACGATGTCGACCGCATCGAGCACGCCCTGGTTGTTCGGCAGATCCGGGTCGAGCACGGCCTTGAGGCCGAAGAACACGCACGACTGCGTTGCGTTGAATGTCAGATTGACGTTGCCGGGCACCTGGCGGTCCGAGCCGGTCCAGTCGAACAGGATGCGCTCGCCCCGCTTCTCGATCGTCAGCTTGAAGCGCACGTCCTTCGCCTCGAGGCCGTCGTCGTCGAGAACATCCTCGAAGCTGTAGCGGCCATCGGGGATCTTCGCGATCTCGGCCTGCATGCGGGCCCTGGAGCGCGCCACGATCTCATCGAAGGCCGTCTCCAGCGTGCCGAGGCCGTAGCGGTCGGCCAGCGCCTTGACGCGCTCGACGCCGAGGCGGCATGCCGCGATCTGGGCGTTGATGTCGCCTCTCCGCTCCTCCGGAAGCCGCATGTTGAGCAGGATGATGTCCATCAACTCCTGGTCGAGGACGCCCCGCGACATCAGCCGCACCACGGGAATGCGCAGGCCCTCCTTCCAGATCTCGTTGAGCCCGCCGGACATGGAGCCTGCCGCAGCGCCTCCGACGTCGGCATGGTGCGCGATGTTGGCGACGAGCCCGACGAAGCGCCCGCCGATGAAGACGGGCATCGCGAAGTTGAGGTCGGGAAGGTGCGTACCGCCGGCCACGTGCGGATCGTTGGCGAGGAACAGGTCGCCCTCGTGGATGTCGGCGCCGTACTTCTTCAGCAGCGCCTCGATGAGCCCCGTCATCGACGAGATGTGCACCGGCAGCGACTGCTGCGACTGGGCGATGAGCCGGCCCCTGGCGTCGGCGATGGCGATCGAGTGGTCGTGGCGCTCCTTGATGTTGGTCGAGTACGCAGAGCGCATCAGCGTGATGAAGCACTCGTCGGTGACCGAGAGCAGGCCGTTCCAGACGATCTCCAGCGTGATCGGGTCGAGGGATGCGGTCATGTCCGGACTCCGATGACGAGGTTCAGGTGGTCGTCGACGCGGGCCGCCCAGCCAGGCGGGATCGGCGTCGTCGCATCGAGCTGCTCGACGACGGCCGGGCCCGCGACGACCGTTCCGGGCACAAGGTCGCCGCGCTGCCAGACGGCAGCCTCGACCGGCCCGTCGGCCGCGAACCAGACCGGGCGCATGCCGCAGGGCACGGCTGGTCCGGCGTGCTCCGCCTTCGGCGGCGCGATGTCGGGCAGGCGGCCGATCGCCGTGAGGCGCAGATTGACGATCTCGATCGGGGCCGCCGCGTCGTGGTGGCCGTAGCTCGTCTCGTGGGCAGCGTGGAACAGGCGGGCGAGCACATCGCGCGTCGGCAGCGACGCCCCGTCCGGCACGGTGACGCCCAGCTCGTAGTTCTGGCCGATGTAGCGCATGTCGACGACGAGCTGGCTTTCGGCATCGGCGGCCGCGATGCGCTCGGCCGACCACCACGCCTCGGCGAGGCCCGTGAGTCGCCCGAGCTCCCGCTCGACCGCCGACAGGTCCCCCGCGAGCGGCGTCCGGCACGTCGCCACGAAGCTCTCCTTGAGGTTGGCGACGACCAGCCCCTGCGCGCAGAGGATGCCCGGCGACGGCGGCACCAGGATGCCGCGCATGCCGAGGTCCTGCGCCAAGTCGACCGCATGCAGCGCGCCCGCGCCGCCGAACGGCATCAGCACGAAGGGACGGGGATCATGGCCCCGCTCGATGGAGACGGCGCGGATGGCGCGCATCATGTTGGCGTTGACGATGCGGATGATGCCCAGCGCCGCCGCCTCGAGACTCATGCCGAGGCGCTCGGCGACCGGTGCGATGGCCGCGACGGCCCGCTCCCGGTCGAGGCGCATGTCGCCGCCGAGCAGCTCCGTCGGCAGGCGGCCGAGCACCACGTTGGCATCGGAGACGGTGGGCTCCGTGCCGCCCTTGCCGTAGCAGGCCGGCCCCGGCACGGCGCCCGCGCTCTCCGGTCCGACCTTGAGGAGCCCGTCGGGTCCGAAGCGTGCGATGGAGCCGCCACCCGCGCCGATGGTGTGGATGTCGATGGCCGGCAGCCGCACCGGGAAGCCGGCCACGTCCCGCCCGAACGTCATCTCGGCCTCGCCGCCGCGCACGAGGCACACGTCGGTCGAGGTGCCGCCCATGTCGAAGGTGATCACGTCGGGCGTTCCCGCGAGCCGCGCCACGTGGCAACCGCCGACGACACCCGCCGCCGGCCCCGAGAGAGCCGTCCGCACCGGAAAGCGCGAGGCGCGCTCGATGGACATCAGCCCGCCGGACGACTGGTTGATGCCGATCGTCGCTGCCGGCGCCAGCTTTCCGATGGCACTGCCGAGCCGCTCCATGTAGCGCGTCACCTGCGGCTGCAGGTAGGCATTGAGCACGGTCGTCGACATGCGCTCGTACTCGCGGAACTCGGGCTGCACCTCGGACGACACGGAGACCAGGAGATCGGGTCGCGCGCGCCGGATGGCCTCGGCGAGCCGCTGCTCGTGGGCGGGATTGAGGAACGAGAAGAGCAGGCAGATCGCCACGCCGTCGACATCAGCCGCCGCCACCTCGGTGGCGACACGCACCGCCTCGTCGTCCGTCAGGCCGAGCAGAACCTCGCCCCGCGAGCCGATCCGCTCCGCCGCCTCGAGCCGACGCTCGCGGGGAACCAGCGGTGGCGGATAGTCGGTCTGAATGTCGTAGACGCGCGGGCGGATTTGCCGGCCGATCTCCAGCAGATCGCGGAAGCCCTTGGTCGTCACCAGCGCAAGCCGCCCGCCTCGCCGCTGGATCAATGCATTGGTGGCCACCGTGGTGCCGTGCGCGAAGCGCTCCATCGCTCCGAGGTCGACGCCGTGCCGGTCCCGCAACCCTTCGAGGCCGGCGATGATGGCCTCCGAGGGATCGGCCGGTGTCGAGGGCACCTTGTGCACCACGATTTTGCCGCCCCCAGGCTCGAAGGCGAACAGATCCGTGAACGTGCCCCCGACGTCGACCCCGATCAGCCAGCTCACGCGGTGTCCCCCTTCACTATATTGCTGCGGAGATCATAGGGAGCCACGCGTCGCCTCGACAAGGCGGAGGCAGCCGGGGATAGTGTGACGAAGCGCTGTCCGGTACCCGTCTCGCTCTCCGGCGGAGCCCATACACCAGTCGAGGCACACAATCGGTGCGCTATTCCCTTCTCTCGATCCTGGCCAACAGCCTCGTGGGCAACCGTGGCTGGAAGCCGGCCTGGCGGCAGGCCGAGCCGAAGCCCGAGTATGATGCGGTGGTCGTCGGCGGCGGCGGGCACGGGCTTGCCACAGCGTACTATCTCGCCAAGGAGCATGGCCTCACGAAGGTGGCCGTGCTGGAGCGGGCGCACATCGGCTCCGGCAACGTCGGCCGCAATACGACACTCATCCGATCGAACTACCTGCTGCCGCCCAACACGGCCTTCTACGAGCATTCGATGAAGCTCTGGGAAGGGCTGGAGCAGGACATCAACTACAACGCCATGGTCAGCCAGCGCGGCCTGATCAATCTCTACCATTCGGACGGCCAGCGCGACGCTTTCGCCCGGCGCGGGAATGCCATGCGCATGCACGGCGTCGATGCCGAGCTGTGGGACGCCGACCAGGTGCGTGCCGCCCTGCCGTATCTCGACTTCGACAATGCCCGGTTCCCGATCCAGGGCGGCCTCATGCAGCGCCGGGGTGGCACCGTCCGCCACGACGCCGTCGCTTGGGGCTATGCGCGCGCCGCCGACCGCCGTGGCGTCGACATCGTCGAGCGTTGCGAGGTGACCGGCATCCGGATCGAGAACGGCCGTGCCGTGGGCGTCGAGACGACCCGCGGGCCGATCCGCGCCAAGAGGATCGGTCTCGCGGTCGCCGGCAACTCATCGCGCGTCGCCTCGCTCGCCGGTTTGCGTCTGCCGATCGAGAGCCACGTGCTGCAGGCCTTCGTCTCCGAGGGCATCAAGCCGCTCATCGACACGGTGGTCACCTTTGGCGCCGGCCACTTCTACATCTCGCAGTCCGACAAGGGCGGCCTCGTCTTCGGCGGAGATATCGACGGCTACAACTCCTACGCGTGGCGCGGGAACCTGCCAATCGTCGAGGACGTCGCCGAATGCGCCATGGCGCTGATGCCGATGCTCGGACGCCTGCGCATGGTCCGCAGCTGGGGCGGCCTGATGGATATGTCCATGGACGGCTCGCCGATCATCGACAAGACGCCGGTCGAGGGTCTCTTTCTCAACGCCGGCTGGTGCTACGGCGGCTTCAAGGCGACGCCCGCGTCCGGCTGGTGCTTCGCCCACACCATCGCCAGGGGCGAGCCGCACGCGCTCAACGCCGGCTTCCGGCTCGATCGCTTCGCCAGCGGCCGCCTCATCGACGAGCGCGGCGCCGGCGCCCAGCCGAACTTGCACTGAGGGAACGCGATGCGCATTCCATGCTGCCACTGCGGCGAGCGCGGCCACGAGGAGTTCGCCTACCTCGGCGACGCCACGTTGCGCCGACCTTCGGATGCCCCTGGCGGCCCCGACGCGGCGAGGTGGCACGACTACGTCTACCAACGTGACAACCCGTCCGGTCCGCACCGCGAGCTATGGCAGCACACCGGCGGCTGCCGCGCCTGGCTCGTCGTGACACGCGACACCCGCACCCACGAGGTGATCGAGGTACGGCCCGCCCGCGCCGTGGCCCTCGCCGACGGAGGCGCTGCCTCATGAACGACAGCGTTCCCGAGATCCGCCATCGGCCTCCGGCCCCGATGGCACACGAGGCCGGCGGCGCGCCGATGCGCCTGGCCGAGGGGGGCCTGATCGACCGATCGCGACGCCTGGCATTCACCTTCGACGGCCGCCGCTACCTCGGCCATCCGGGCGACACGCTGGCGTCCGCTCTCGTCGCCAATGGCATCCGGCTCGTCGGCCGATCGTTCAAGTATCACCGTCCGCGCGGGCTTCTCGCGGCAGGGCCTGAGGAGCCCAATGCGCTCGTCGAGCTACGCTCTGGCGCATGGCGCGAGCCGAACACGCGCGCGACGCTGGCCGAGCTTTACGACGGCCTCGAAGCCCTGAGCCAGAACCGCTGGCCGTCGCTGCGGTGGGACGTCCGCTCGTTGCACGGCCTGCTTTCGCCCATGCTGGCGGCCGGCTTCTACTACAAGACCTTCATGTGGCCGGCCTCGTGGTGGGAGAAGGTCTATGAGCCGCTGATCCGGCGCTCGGCGGGCCTCGGCCGTGCCTCGGGCGAGACCGACCCGGACATCTACGAGAAGTCCCACCTTTTCTGCGACGTCCTTGTCGTCGGCAGTGGACCTGCCGGGCTGGCCGCCGCCCTCGCGGCTGGTCGCGCAGGCGCCCGCGTCGTGCTGGCGGAGGACGACTTCCGGCTGGGTGGCCGCCTCTTGCATGACCGCCGCCTCATCGGCGGCGTGCCCTCCGCCGCCTGGGCTGCCAATGCCGAGGCCGAGCTCGCCGCCATGCCGGAGGTGCGCCTCCTGCGGCGCACGTGTGTCGTGGCCAGCTACGACCACGGCACCTTCGCCGCCATCGAGCGCGTCGCGGACCATATCGCCATGCCTCCTGCCCATGCGCCGCG
>JBFWQN010000135.1:0-10903 GCA_050249405.1 Hyphomicrobiaceae bacterium
AGGACCGGCTGCACGGTGAGTGGCGCGCTCGGCGTGAGGAGGAACGTGTAGCCGTCGGGTGCCGCCTTGGCGACGGCCTCGGTCCCGATCATACCCGAGGCCCCACCGCGGTTCTCGATGACGAACTGCTGCCCGAAGGCCTTGGTCAGCAGCTCGGCCCACGGCCGGCCGATGATGTCGGTGGCGCCTCCCGGCGCATACGGCAGCACCAGCTTCACCGGCCGCTCGGGCCAGGCAGCGGCCCGAGAGAGATGCGGCAGGCCCACCGCCGCCGCGGTGGCGCCAGCGAGACGGACAAACGCGCGGCGGTGCATCGGACGATCCCTTGCTAAGGCCTCAGCTCACCGTCCGAACGTCGACGAAGCGGCCGGCGATCGCAGCGGCGGCGGCCATGGCCGGCGAGACGAGGTGCGTGCGGCCCTTGTAGCCCTGGCGACCCTCGAAGTTGCGATTCGAGGTCGATGCGCAGCGCTGGCCGGGCTCGAGCTGGTCCGGGTTCATGCCGAGGCACATCGAGCAGCCGGGCTCACGCCAGTCGAAGCCCGCCGCCTTGATGATCTTGTCGAGGCCCTCGGCCTCGGCTTGCAGCTTGACGAGGCCCGAGCCCGGCACGACGTGGGCATAGGCGAGGCGCGGCGAGATGCGCTTGCCGGCGACGATCTTCGCCACCTCGCGGATGTCCTCGATGCGCCCGTTGGTGCACGAGCCGATCCAGGCCACGTCGATCTCGACGTCGGTCATCCTGGTGTTGGCCTTGAGACCCATGTAGTCGAGAGAACGGATCACGGAGGCCCGACGCGCCTCGTCCTCGATCCGCGACGGGTCCGGCGTCATGCCGTCGATGGTCGTCACCATCTCCGGGCTCGTGCCCCAGGTGACGATCGGCGGGAGATTGCCCGCGTCGAGCGTGACGGTGGCATCGAAGTGGGCGCCGTCGTCGGTGCGCAGCGTCTCCCAGTAGCGGAGCGCGGCATCCCAGGCGACTCCCTTCGGCGACTTGGGCCGGCCTTTCAGATAGGCGATGGTTTTCGCGTCGGGCGCCACCATGCCGGCCCGCGCGCCACCCTCGATCGACATGTTGCAGACCGTCATGCGGCCTTCCATCGACATGGCGCGGATCGCCTCACCACCATACTCGATGACGTAGCCGGTGCCGCCGGCCGTGCCGATCTTGCCGATGATGGCGAGCACGATGTCCTTCGGCCCGACGCCTTTGCCCGGCTTGCCGTCGACCGTGACGCGCATGTTCTTGGCTTTGCGCTGCAGCAGCGTCTGAGTGGCGAGCACGTGCTCGACCTCGCTCGTGCCGATGCCGTGGGCGAGCGCACCGAAGGCCCCGTGCGTCGAGGTGTGGCTGTCGCCGCAGACGATGGTCGTGCCCGGCAGCGTGAAGCCCTGCTCCGGACCGATCACGTGCACGATGCCCTGCCGTGGATCGAGCTCGTCGTAGTACTCGATGCCGAACTCCTTCACGTTGGCGGCGAGCGTCTCGACCTGGATACGGCTCTCCTCCTCCTTGATGCCCGCGCGGCGGTTGGTCGTCGCGATGTTGTGATCGACGACGGCGAGCGTGCGCTCGGGCTGGCGCACCTTGCGGCCGGCCAGTCGCAGCCCCTCGAAAGCCTGCGGGCTCGTCACCTCGTGGACGAGATGGCGGTCGATGTAGAGCACGCACGTGCCGTCGTCGCGGCGCTCGACCACGTGGTCCTCGAAGATCTTGTCGTAAAGCGTGGTGGGCGCGCTCCCGGCCATGGTGGCTGTCCTCGGCTTTTTCTCATGCTCTGCAGGGCTAGATAGCCCGACGCCGAAGGCCCCGCAATCGGTGCAGCGCTCGGGCGGTCGCTGGATAGACCTGCACAAAGAAAAACCGGGCCACAGTCGCCTGGGCCCGGTGGAGGTCTTTGACCGCGGTCCGTAGAGCGCGGCTGAAGGCGTCAAAGGGAGGGTACGACCTTCATCAGCTGTCCGTCACAGCTGACAAAATTATTAACGGGCGCCGATCTGCCGAGCAATCCATCGGGCTGCATGCTAGACATGCAGCAAGCGCATAACAAGCAGGCTCAGAATTTCCACTGACGGGCTTTGGCCACTACGAAATCCCTGAAAACCTGCACCTTCTTGGCGCTTTTCAGCTCCTCCGGATAGACGAAGTAGACCGGAAGTCGGGCGGTCTCGATCTCACGGAGGACCGGAACGAGATCCTTCTCCTCCTCCGTCAGATAATCGGGGATGAGGCCGACGCCGATCCCAGCTCGGATGGCGTATTTACAGGCAAGCACAGTCGACGCTCGAAATGCAGGCATACGCGGCTCGCGCCCCTCCCTCCCGAGAGTCTCCAGCTGGTTGATCGAGGCGAGGTGCGCGGGCGGGTTGCCCATGAAGGACACCAGCCGGTGCTGATCGAGATCCTCAACCCTCTGGGGCGCGCCGAACTTCCGGATGTATGTCGCCGATGCGTAGGCATGCACCTGCATGGAGAACAGCGGTCGCCGGATGAGGTCGCTCTGCTGCGGCTCGCGGGCCCAGATCGCCACGTCGGCCACTCGCATCGACAGGTCCACCGGCTCGTCGTTGAGGATGAGCTCGAGCCGGATGTCCGGATAGACGTCGATGAACTCGCGGATGCGCTGCGTCACCCACACCGCGCCGAGACTGACCGACGACGTGATGCGCAGGTCACCCGCCGGCTTGGTGGTCGAATCGGACAGCAGCGTCTCGGCCGTCTGCAGGCGATTGAGCACGTCGCTCGCCGTCCGGTAGAGGATGTCGCCCTGCTCGGTCAGCACGAGGCCGCGCGCGTGGCGGTGAAACAACGCGAGTCCCAAGTCCTTCTCCAGCGCCGACACCTGGCGACTGACGGCAGACTGGCTCATGCGCAAGCTCTCGCCCGCGTGTGTGAAGCTGCCGGCCTCGGCGGCGGCATGAAAAATCCGAAGCTTGTCCCAATCCATGGCGATCCCGGCTCAGGCGCTGCTGCCTCTGGCTCGACCTATTCGGCTGCCGCGGACGAGACCGCGTGACCGGCGAGAAACCGCTCCGCCTCGAGCGCTGCCATGCAGCCCATGCCCGCGGCGGTGACGGCCTGCCGGAAGGCGTCGTCCTTGACGTCGCCGGCCGCGAAAACGCCGGGCACCGAGGTCGCCGTCGAATCCGGCTTCGTGATGAGGTAGCCGGACGGCTTCATCTCGAGCTGTCCCTTGAACAGCTCCGTCGCCGGCGCGTGGCCGATGGCGATGAACACGCCATCGATGGCCCGCTCGAAGGTGGCGCCCGTCTTGATGTTGCGCAAGCGGACGCCGGTGACGGCCTTCGGGTCGGCCGTGCCCAAGACCTCGTCGATCGTGGTGTCCCAGACCACCTCGATCTTCGGATTCTTGAACAGGCGGTCCTGCATGATGCGCTCGGCGCGGAAGCCGTCACGGCGATGCACCACGATCACCTTCCTTGCGAAATTGGTGAGGAAGATCGCCTCCTCGACGGCCGTGTTGCCGCCGCCGACCACGATCACCTCCTTACCGCGATAGAAGAAGCCGTCGCAGGTGGCGCAGGCCGAGACGCCGTGGCCCTTGAAGTGCTCCTCGCTCGGAATTCCGAGCCACCTTGCCTGTGCGCCGGTGCAGACGATGAGCGCGTCGCAAGTGAACACGTCGCCCGAGTCGCACTCCAGGCGGAAGGGACGGCGCGAGAGGTCGACCTTCGTCACGTGGTCCATGACGATCTCGGTGCCGACATGCTCAGCCTGGGCCTTCATCTCCTCCATCAGCCACGGCCCCTGGATGACCTTGGCGAAGCCCGGATAATTCTCGACGTCGGTGGTGATGGTGAGCTGACCGCCGGGCTGAATGCCCTGGATCACGAGGGGCTTCAGCATGGCGCGAGCGGCATAGATGGCGGCCGTGTAACCGGCCGGTCCCGAGCCCAGGACAAGGACATGAACGTGTCTCGCGGTCGTCATCTGGAAGCCCCATGCGGCGTGCGCTGCGTCGCAGCTATGCGTTGGACGCATATTGGCGATCGGCACCGGCTTGGCAAGCCGGGCCTTCGCTGCAGCTCGTCCGCATTCGTCGCAATGGCGGTCGAGCGAGGCGGCAATGCCACAACACCCATATTGGCTCTGATGGAACGGCAAAGTGCCAAACAAGGGAGACCGAGATGACCATCGTTCAGACACAAGGTGTGCATCACATCACGCTCAACGGTGCCGACCGGCAGACATCGGTCGACTTCTGGCAGGGCGTGCTCGGCATGCCGCTCGTCTTCGAGCAGCCGAACCTCGACGACGCCAGCGTGAACCACCTCTATTTCGATCCGGGCGACGGCCGGCTGATCACCATCTTCACGAGCGAGGATCGCCGTGCGGTGGCGCGCCCCAATCCCAACGGCATCGGCAACCTGCATCACCTCGCGTTCATGGTCTCGCGGGCGACCTATACGCAGGCAGCGGCCCGGCTGCAGGCGGCTGGCTATGGCACGTCCGGCGAGATCGACCGCGGATTCATGGATTCGATCTATTTCCGCGACCCGCTCGGACAGTTGCTGGAGCTCGCGACCTACAAGTTCGAGCCGCCTGCCAACGCCACACACGCCGATGTGCTGGCCGAAGCGCATCGCATCCGTGTCGAGCGCGGCGCGGTGGCCATAGCCGACGAGCATCTGGCGGACGCCATCGCCAGCCTCACCAAGCGCCACGGGCCCAAGGGCTGATGACCTTCGACAGGCCTATCAGGAGGCGACAGGGCAATCAGGAGGCCCGGCGATCTCGAATTACCGTTTCCGCCGGATCGCCACGCCGCGGCCGTAATGGCCTCGCTACCTTCCATCCGGGAAAGAATGCTCTGCACCCGGGCTGGGAGCGCGACGATAGTGAGCGACGAGAGTGGCTTCGGCAACGTGGGCGAGGCGGCGAGCCACAGCGGCGGCTGGCTCGCCACGGGCATCTCGACGCTCGCCTTCGTCTTTTCCGGCATCAGCTTCTACATGAGCGCGCTGCAGCAGGCGGACCTCGAGGTGTATGTGCCGCCTGTTCTGCAGTACGCCCGCGATGGCGGCGGCGAGATCGACGTCTTCGCGTTGCCGGTGACCATTGCCAACAACGGCGCCAATACGGGCGCGGTGCTGGCCATGGAGCTCCTGGTCGAGAACCCGAAGCCAGGGGCCGAGCCCAGGTCCAAGATCTTCTATTCGGCCTTCACGGGCGAGCATCCGCGCGACGCCGATGCCGCAAACAGGGCGTTCGCGCCCATCGCCATCGCGGGGCGGGCCACATACTCGGACACCATTCGCTTCCATCCGCAGGGCAATCCGCTACCCAAGCTGGTGCAAGAGGCGGGCGACTACCGATTCACCCTGAGGCTGCAGCTGGCAGCGCCGCCCGAGCCGTCGTGGCTCGACCGCGTGACGGCGCCGAGGGTGCCCGCGCCCATCGTGTTCGAGCGCACGATCCCTTATATCAGCGAGCAGCACCTCGGCTTCCGGCGCGGCACCATCTCGATGCATGCGCGGGATTGGAAGCCGACCTCGAGCGCCGCACAATAGCGTCGCTCGGGAGCCGTGCCGGCGGCCCTGGACACGGGGCGCCCGGCGGGCTTTTCTGCGGCCCGGCGGCGGGCAGCACCCCGTCGAGCGCCTTCGATCCATGCGGCGACTCGCGGCGGCAGCGGGAGCAATGAGTTGAGCAAGCTCGAGATCACGGTCGTCGGCGCGGGCATCTTCGGCCTGTGGCAAGCCTACGAGCTGGCGCGCCGCGGTCACGCGGTCACCCTCAGGGAGGCGATGCCCGAGGCCGAGAGCGGCGGCTCGAGCCGCTTCGCCGGTGCCATGCTCGCGCCCTACTGCGAGGCGGAGGCCGCACCCGAGATCGTGAAGCGGCTGGGCCTCGAAGGGCTCGAGCTGTGGAAGGCCGCGTTCGGCCACGTGACGCAAGCGGGGAGCCTGGTCGTGGCGGCAGCCCGCGACATGGGCGAGCTTCGCCGTTTCGCCCGCATGACCGACGGGCATCGGTCGGTCGACCAGGCGGCCATTGCCGAGCTCGAGCCGGAGCTCGCCGGCCGTTTCGGCAGCGGTCTCTTTTTCCCAACCGAGGCGCACGTCTCGACACGGAAGGCGCTCGCGGCGCTCAGGGCGGAGCTGAGGCGCCTCGGCGCGACGCTCGTCTTCGGCGAGCCGGTCGCCGATCCCGTCTGGACCGCTGCGCCGGCAGGCGGCGTCGTCATCGACTGCCGGGGCATCGCAGCGCGCGGGGACCTGCCGACCTTGCGCGGCGTGCGCGGCGAGATGGCCGTCGTGCGCGCCCACGAGGTGGGTCTGAAACGGCCCGTGCGCCTGCTGCACCCGCGCTTTCCCCTTTACGTCGTGCCGTGGGGCGAGGACACCTACATGATCGGCGCCACGGTCATCGAGCGTGAGGACTTCGGCGCTGTCACGCTGCGGTCGGCGCTCGATCTCCTAGGCACCGCCTACGCCGTGCATCCGGCCTTCGGCGAGGCCGAGATCCTGGAGCTTTCCGCCGGCGTTCGACCGGCGTTTCCCGACAATGTGCCACGGGTGGTGGTCAAGGGGCGGCGGCTTCTGGTGAACGGCGCCTTCCGCCACGGATACCTCATGGCACCGGCCCTCGCCCGCATCGCGGCAGACCTGCTCGAGACCGGGGCACGGCATCCCGAGGTGGTGGTGGACGGGTAGTCCATTCATCGCCTGCGTGGGACGCAGGCCTCCCCACTCCAGCGCTCCGCCTTGCCGCAGGCCGGGACGGGTGCCGCCCAGCGAGCGGGTTTCGGCAGCTCCGTCTCGATGGGACGCCGCGGCTTCTGCTCGGCCAGCAGCACCGCTTTCTCGGAAGGCAGCTCCCGCGCTGTCCATCCAGCACCCGAGCGGACGACGGCCAGCTCCATCAGGAGACCGTCGCGTAGGGTCACGGACCAGCCCGCGGCTGCCTCGTGAAAGCGGTAGTAGGGGCTGGTGAAGCGCACGGCGAAACCTGTCTCGGGAGGAGCCAGCGGGCGAAAAGCGCAGGCCGCTCTACGCGCCTGTACCAGGCCGCCGCGGGCCTCCGCCCCCGGTGTCCTGGGCGACAGATCGAACGGGTTGCGCACCTCGCCGGCCATCGTGTAGGCGGCGAACAGGCCGAGCCTCGTCTCCAGCCACACGGCACGCAATGACTCGCCTGCCCTCGCGACTGCCGCCGCAGCATCAGGCGCCGCTGCCAGCGCGCAATCGTGCCACGCACCCCCTCCGTCAGGCGAGCCGGCGCCCGCTGTGGTCGGCAGTTGCCCGCGTGCCGGCGCAGGAGCTGCGACGATCGTAGCGATGCCGAGCGCGAGCGCGCCGAGCAGGGACGGAGAATAGACAAGGTAGCTCAGATGCATCTGGCCGGATCCGTGGACGTCGTCACGACAGCAGCCTCGTCGCGAGCCTGCGCCCGGCCGTCAACGCTCCTCATTGCCTATGGCAAACGGCGGCCGGTTTATCCGGACGCCTCCGCTACCGGCTTCAACCAAGCGGCACTGATCAGACCGCGGCAATCGCCGGTAAAGAAGGCATTGAGGCGCGGCGCGAGTGAGCTAGAACAGCAGGCATGAGTCGGGATGATACAGCCGCCGCGCAGCTGACTCCGGTGGGCCGGGCGATGGTGCTCGTCTCGGTCGTGCTGGCGACGACGCTCTACTCGACCACCATTCTCATCGTCTCGACGGTTCTGCCCCAGATGCAGGGCTCCTTGTCGGCTACGGCCGACGAGGTTTCGTGGGTCATCACGTTCAACATCCTGGCGACCGCCATCGTCACACCCATGACCGGGTGGCTGACCGGCCAGCTCGGCGTGCGCAATGTCATGATCTGGAGCGTGTTGGGCTTTACGGTCACCACGCTGATGTGCGGCTTTGCCCATTCGCTCGAAAGCCTGATCTTCTGGCGCATCCTGCAAGGCGCGTTCGGTGCGCCCTCGACGCCGCTCGCCCAGTCGATCCTGCTCGACACCTTTCCGCCGCGCCAACATGCCCTGGTGCTCGGCCTGTTCGGCTTCGGGGTGGTGATCGGTCCCGTGATCGGCCCGACGCTCGGCGGCTACATGGCCGAGCAGTATTCCTGGCGCTACGCCTTCTTCGCCATTTTTCCGGTCGGCGTGATCGGTGTGATGGGCCTGCGCGCCTTCATCCCGCAGGACAAGTCGCGATCGCCGCGCGCCCTCGACTGGACGGGTTTCCTCGCACTCTCCGCCGCCCTTGCCGCCACCCAACTCATCCTCTCCCGCGGCCAGCGGCTCGACTGGCTGGACAGCCTGGAGATCCGCATCGAGATCCTGGTTGCCGTCGTCGCATTCTGGATCTTCGCGACGCACATCATGACGGCACGGCAGCCGTTCCTCGACCCACGGCACCTCAGGAACCGGAACTATGCGATCGGCCTGCTGCTGGTCGGGCTCTACGGCATGCTCAACTTCACGCCGGTCGTGCTGCTGCCGCCGCTGCTCAAGGCACACGCCAACTTCCCGGAGTCCATCGTCGGCGAGATCGTCGCGAGCCGCGGAATCGGCGGATGCATCGGCTTCCTCATCGCCGGATTCGCCAATCGCATCGATGCCCGGCTCTCCATGATGACCGGCTTCGGCATGCTGCTGGTGGCAGGCCTATGGCTGATGTCGATGGACCTCAACGTGCGGCCCTTCTCGCTCGCGGCCAATGCCGCACTTCAGGGACTTGCCATCGGTGCCATCTGGGTGCCGCTGTCCGTGGTCGCGTTCTCGAACGTGGCCGACAAGGACCGGCCCGAGACGAGCGCCGTTTTCCATCTGTTGCGCAACCTCGGCTCCAGCTTCTTCATCTCGATCTGCGTCGCCGAGATCGTGCACTCGACCGGGGTCAACTACAGCCGCATGGCCGAGGGCATCTCCGCCTACAATCCGACCCTGACCCTGCCTTGGGTGATGGGCGCCTGGGATCTGAACTCGCTCGCCGGGCTCCAGAAGGTCGCCAACGAGATCACCCGACAGTCGGCGCTCATTGCCTATCTCAACGCCTTCGGCATGTTCACGGCAGCCTGCGCCCTGACGCTCCCGCTGATTCTTCTGATCGGCAAGGGCAAGCCCAAGGGCGCTGCTGCCGGCAAGGCCTGAGCCGACAGGAGGCGCCTTTGCCGTTCCGCACGACCGTCGGCAGCACGAGCTACACCTTCGGCTCGCTCGCCGAGCTGATGGCCAAGGCCACGCCACCGCGCGCGGGAGACCGGCTGGCGGGCCTCGCCGCCGGGAGCGCCGAGGAGAACGTCGCTGCTCGCATGGCACTCGCCGACGTGCCGCTCGGCCGTTTCCTCGCGGAGCCGCTGGTGCCCGGCGAGGTGTGCGATGTGACTCGCCTCATTCTCGAAACGCACGACCGCGGCGCCTTCGCGCCCATCTCCGGCCTCACGGTCGGAGAGCTGCGAGAGCATCTGCTTGCCCACGAGACGGGGCCTGCGAGGCTCGCCGCGCTCGCCCCGGGACTCACGCCCGAGATGGCCGCCGCGGTCTGCAAGATCATGCGCAACCAGGATCTGATCCTCGCGGCGCGCAAATGCCGAGTGGTGACCGCCTTCCGCAATACCATCGGGCTGGCGGGCACCATGGCCGTCCGGCTGCAGCCGAATCATCCCACCGACGATCCGGCCGGGATCGTCGCCTCCATCGCGGACGGCCTCATGTACGGGGCGGGCGACGCCGTCATCGGCATCAACCCGGCGAGCGATTCCCCCGAGCGTATCGCTGGCCTGCTGCGCCTCCTCGACGACCTTATCCGACGCTATCGCATCCCGACGCAGGGCTGCGTGCTCGGACACGTGACGACGACGCTCGACCTGATGGGCAAGGGCGCGCCCGTCGACCTCGTCTTCCAATCGATCGGCGGCACCGAGGCGACGAACCGCTCGTTCGGCGTGTCGCTCGCGCTGCTCCGCGAGGCACGCGAGGCGGCGCTGGCGCTCGGCCGCGGCACGGTCGGGCAGAACGTCATGTACTTCGAGACGGGCCAGGGCTCGGCGCTCTCCGCCGAGGCGCACCACGGCCTCGACCAGCAGACGTGCGAGGCTCGAGCGTATGGCGTCGCGCGTGCCTTCGCGCCGCTGCTGGTCAACTCGGTGGTGGGTTTCATCGGCCCCGAGTACCTTTACGACGGCAAGGAAATCCTGCGTGCCGCACTCGAGGATCATTTCTGCGGCAAGCTTCTCGGCCTGCCGATGGGCGTCGACGTCTGCTACACGAACCACGCCGAGGCCGACCAGGACGACATGGATGTGGTACTGACAGCGCTCGCTGCGGCGGGCGTCACCTACGTCATGGGCGTGCCGGGCGCCGACGATGTGATGCTCGGCTATCAGTCGACCTCGTTCCACGACGCGCTCTACGTACGCGAGGTTTTCGGGTTGAAGCGAGCGCCCGAGTTCGAGGCCTGGCTCGCCGAGATGGGAATAGCCGACGCGGCCGGCCGGCTGCTGCCGGCGGCGTCGGGGCACAAGCTGATAGAGGCGATGAGCTCCGCGAGGGGCGCATCATGAGCGGGAGCGGGCCGCCTCGCGATCCGTGGTCGGCGCTCGGGTTGAGGACGCCCGCGCGCATCGCCATCGGCCGGGCTGGTGCGTCCCTGCCGACTCGCGAGGTGCTGTCGTTCGCGCTCGCCCATGCCCGCGCCCGCGACGCGGTTCACGCCCGGCTCGACGCTGCGGCGATGCGGGGGGCGCTCGAGTTGGCCGGGCACCGCGTCATCGAGGTCGTGAGCGAGGCGCCCGACCGCGCCACGTATCTCCGGCGGCCCGATCTCGGGCGCAGGCTCGCGCCTGCCGAGCGGCAACGCCTCGCCGATGTAGCGCCGTCTGGCGGCTGCGATCTCGCCGTCATGATCGGCGATGGCCTGTCGGCGACCGCCGTTGCCGCGCACGC
>JBFWQN010000136.1:0-10900 GCA_050249405.1 Hyphomicrobiaceae bacterium
CGGCCTTCAGCAGTTGGTTGGCTGAAGCAATCTGCACATATGGCTGCGTCCGCGGATCGGTTGGAGGGGTTGCCCTCGACGGCTATATGACCGGAGCGCTCGACGCCGGAAGGTGCGATTGCTTGGCGAGCCGCGTGGTCTCGGAGCGCCGCATGGAGGCGGCTTCCTCGGCCAGCTCCTGCACGGCACGGGCGAGCTCGACGCCGTTCCATCCGACCACCCGGTCGGCGCCCGGGCAGGCGGGGAGCGGCAGGCCGGCATCGGGCGCGGCAACGGCGATCACGGGGATCGGCCAGCGGAATGCTTGTCGCGAAATCTCGATCTCGAGGCCGGCCCAGTCGTCACCAGGCTCGACGCTCAGCACGGCGACGTGCGCGTGGGTCATGGCGACGCGCACGCTGGCGCGCCGCTCCGCCTCAGCTGCGCCCCCACTCTCGGGAGACGACACCTGCGTCACGGTGTGCAGGAACTCGGGCACGGCATCGAATAGAGCGAGCAGCTGACGGTCGGCGCCACGGCTCGACCACGAGCGGCCGAGGTAGATCCTGTAAACATTGATCATGACCGGACTCGCACGCCACCGCTTATCGAGGCGAGTATCGTCCGGCGGCTGCTAAAGCCCGGTTAAGGAGAGGCATCGAATGCGGATCGACCCGCATCCTGCCCATGGCGCGCACGCCCGGCCGCTTTCGTCAGCCGGACGGGCACAGCTTCGATGCCCGCCGCGCTACTTGTCGTAGCGCCAGTAGGTGCCCGCCGGCACGGTCACCGGCTTGTAGGCGGACAGCCGCTTCTCCCAGGGCCGCGTGCCGTGGCGGAAGATGAAGGCGATGTCGGTCAGGAGCTCCGAGCTTTCGGCATAGCCCGAATGATTGAGCGCCAGATAGGCCGTCGAGACGTTGGTGATGTCGATCGTGTCGATGTCCTTCACGATCACCGGCCCGCCCTCGGGGACGTCGCCCGCCCGCGGCTTGTTGCCAGCGACGATCCGGGAGGCCTCGAGGGCACGGTCGTTGGCGGCGGCATAAAGCGTGATGCCGCGTGCGATCCCTGTGATCTCGGTCGCGATCGCCTCGAACGCGTCGCGGTCGATATCGGGCGAGGCGAGGATGATCTGGTTGATGCGCGAGACCGCATCCGGGGCGCGCAGCTTCAGCGACCGCAGCACCTGCACCAGCATCTGGTTGCCCATGCTGTGCGCAATGAGATTGAGCGATTTGGCGCCGGTCTCGTTCTGCACCATCTGCAGGAACTCGTAGAGGTACCGCTCGGCGCCCTGCGCGCTGTCGCGATCATAGAGGTAGCGGGAAAGTCCCCCGCCGGCGGGCCAGCTGTAGGCGAAGGACGCACCGTCGAACTGCAGATCGTAGCTGATCTGGGCTGTCCGGTAGAGGGCCGCGTCGAAGCCGGTATTGTAGCCGTGAATGAAGACGATGGCCTGGTCGCGGTAGCTGCGCGAGCCGTTGAGGCGCTGCTTCACCTGGTCCAGCAACTCCTGCTTGGTCAGAACTTTGATCTCGCGGACCGTGAAGTGCTTGGCCGGGTCCTCCTTCTCGAGCTGGATGGTGCCGATGTATGGAATGGTCCACGCCCGTGGGCGCTCGATGTTGGGGACCTTGTGATCCAGCGGCACGCTGACGAGCGCGCGTCCGAGCTCGAGGCGCTTTGCCCGATCGTTGGCATATCCGATCCGCCCGGCCTGCTTCACCTGATTGCGGTCCGTGCCGTAGAAGACCGGAACGATGTGGAAGCGATCCCCTGGGGGCGCAGCGCCGCCGGCAGGGGCGACGTCTCTGGCGATCGCCGGCGCGGAAGAGCTCGGAGCCGAAGCGGAAGGCGCCAGCCCGCGGGTCGCCGGCCTCGACTGCGCCGAAGGGGGCGCGGGCGGCTGCGGCGCTTCGGCCGAGCGCTGGGGCGCCTCGGCAGGGCGTATGCGTGGCTCAGCAGGAGGGGACGCCCGCCCCGCACCGGGAACAGGGCTACCCGCTACGGCCCCTTCGGCATCGTCGCGCCTGGAATAGCTGCGCGCCGCCTTCTTCTTGACCGGGGCGGCCCCCTCGGCGGCGACCGACTGGCGCTTGTAGGCGATATCGGACCAGGTCGAGCTCTTCGCCTCACGCACACTGCTGAACAATGCGCAATTCGACGATCTGCGGATGACCCCGCCGCCGCGATAATGCTCGAAGGCGAGGCAACGGCTCTCCCTGAGGCAACGCTCCTGGCATTGCTCGTAGGTGAGACCGCGCAGGCGCGCGAACGCCGAGCCGACCAGCACCTTGTTCTCGACCTTCTCGAAATAGGTCTCGGCTACTGCCGTCCCTGCCGCGAGCATCGCGGCGAGCGTCAGCCCGAGGACCGCCACCAGCCGCCGGCCGTCGATCCGCGTCATGTCTCAGCTCCCCACCATCATGCCGAACAGGAAATACTCAATCGCGCCTGTGCAGCAAGAGTGTGGCGCTGCTTTGACAGAAACCGACCACTCGCTTGGTGCGGCGGCAATGAGACGGCTGCCGGACGGCCCGGCCATCTTGCGGGCGAGAGGAAACGGCATCATTCTGGATCGATGCAGTCTTCTACCTCCACGCACCAGCAGCGGCACGAGACGCGACCGCAGGGCCGCAGGCCCGCACTTTCCGTCGAGGCCCTCGCTGACGGAGTTCTCGCCGGCAACCGAACGGTGCTCGCGCAGGCGATTACGCTGGTCGAGAGCTCCCGCGCTGCCGATCAGGCGAAAGCCCGGGCCTTGCTGCAGCGCTTGCTACCCGCGACCGGCCGCAGCCATCGCGTCGGCATCACGGGCGTGCCCGGCGTCGGTAAATCGACGACCATCGACCAGCTCGGCATGAACCTCATCGAGGCCGGCCATAAAGTCGCGGTGCTCGCCGTCGATCCCACCTCACGCCGCACCGGCGGCTCGATCCTCGGCGACAAGACACGCATGCAGCGCCTATCGCAGGCTCCGGCGGCGTTCATCCGTCCCTCGCCCACCTCCGGAACGCTCGGCGGCGTCGCGCGGCGGACCCGGGAGACGATGGCGCTGGTCGAGGCCGCCGGCTTCGACATCGTCATCGTCGAGACGGTCGGCGTCGGCCAGTCGGAGACGGCGGTCGCCGAGATGGTGGATTTCTTCCTCGTGCTGCTGCTGGCCGGCGGCGGCGACGATCTGCAGGGAATCAAGAAGGGCATCATCGAGCTTGCCGACATGATCGCCATCAACAAGGCCGACGGCGGCAACGTCGAGGCGGCCGGACGGGCGGCGGCCGAGTATCGGGGCGCACTCAACATCCTCACCCCCGCGACGCCGGATTGGCAGCCACCGGTGCTCACCGTCTCGGGTCGCGACAACCGGGGACTCGACCGGCTCTGGGAGCGCATCGAGGAGCACGCCCGCATCATGACCGCGAGTGGCGAGCGCGAGCGGCGGCGACGGCGGCAGGCGGTCACGTGGATGCGCGAGATGCTGACCGACCGGCTGCTCGAATCGATCCGTGGCTTGCCGGTGCTGCGCGAGCGCCTCCCCGAGATCGAAGGCGAGGTAGCCGCGGGTCGCCTCGCCCCGAGCCTCGCCGTCGAGGAGATCCTCGAGCGGGCGGCGATCGCCGTTCCCCGCGGCTCGGGCTGAGCCGTCCCGCGCCACCGCCACCGACAGCAAGCCGGAAGCTCCCGACGGACATGCCCCAGGATCGCCCCGCCGTTCTCATCACCGGCTTCGGACCCTTCCCGACGGTTGCCGCCAATGCCACCTCGGTGCTGGTGCCGCGGATCGCCGAGGCGTGCCGGCGCGCGGTGCCCGGTGTCGCCTTCTCGGCTTTCATCCTGCCCACGGAATGGCAGGCGAGCCTTGCGCTCCTCGACGAGCTCACGGTGCGGCTGAGGCCTGTCGTCTCGCTGCACTTCGGCGTCTCGGGACGTGCCACGGGCTTCGAGATCGAGACGCGCGGCCGCAACGTGTGCTCACAGAGCGAGGATGCGGCCGGAAAGCTGCCGGATGCGGCCTGCGTCTCGCCCGGCGGACCCGAGTTCCTGCCGGCGACGCTGCCCGCCGCCCACATCGTGGAGCGGTTGCGCCGGCGCGGGCTGCCGGCCCAGGTCTCGCGGGATGCCGGCGGCTACCTGTGCAACGCCCTGCTCTATCGGTCGCTCGAGATAGCCAGGGCGTTCGGTGCACCTGCCCGCAGCGGCTTCGTGCACCTGCCCGCCTCGCTGGTCAACGAGCGCCGTCCGGCGCTCGAGCCGAGGAGCGGCATGGCGCTCAGCTGGGACGACGTGGTGGAAGGCAGCGTCGAGATTGCAGCGGCGGCCCTCGGCCGCACGGCGGCGGGTATCGCAACCTCCCGCCTCACCCCCGGCGTCAACCGCCGCTCAACCATGGCCAATGCCGTTTTCGCAGATTTCTCGCTGCGCCCCGCCGATACAATCTAATCTTTACCAGCTTGCCCCAAGCTCGGCCGACATTGATCCGGGGCAGGTGGCGCATGCGCGTTTCGAACTCGCGTTTGAGAGAGTGGCTTGGCGACCGTCGCGGCTCGGTGGCCATCCTGTTCTCGCTCACCGTCATCGTGCTCGTGCTCACCATCGGCCTCGCGATAGACGGCGCGCGCGCGTACAATATTTCAACGCGAGTCTCGGCGGCTCTCGATGCTGCGGCCCTCGCCGCCGCAAAGATGCTCGACGATCCCGACAACACCGACGCCGACATCCAGGAGCGGGCGCTGCGCTTCTTCGCGGCCCAGCTCGAGACCATACCCGTAGGAGGCGTTAGCCTCGGCAGCCCAGCCGTCGATATCGACCGCCAGCGAGGCGCCGTCGAGATCAACGTCAACGTCGCCGTCACGACCACCCTCGGCCAGATCGCCGGCCTCGACAAGTTTGAATTCCCGCGGTCCGCTCGGGTGGCCTTCACGCAGAAATTCGTCGAGCTTGCCATGGTGCTCGACATCACCGGCTCGATGTGCCAGCCCTGCGACAAGATCGACGGCCTGAAGGCTGCAGCGCATGCGGCCGTGGCCAACATGATCAATCCGAGCGTGCCCTTCGGCTACAATCGCATCGCCATCGTTCCCTACAGCGCCGCCGTCAACGCCGGCCCGTTTGCGGCGGACGTGTCCCGGGGCGCGAGCACGGACGGCTGCGTCGTCGAGCGGTCGGGCTCGCACAATGCCGACGACATCGCTCCGAACGGCGCGAACGCGCTCGGCGTCGCCGACTGGTCGGCCAACAATCAATACACCTGCCCGACACCGACAGTGATGCCCCTGACGGCCGACAGGGCAACGCTCGATTCCAAGATCGACTCGCTCACGGCCGGCGGCTTCACGGCCGGCCATATCGGCCTCGCCTGGGGCTGGTACATGCTGAGCAAGCATTGGAAGAATGTGTGGCCGGCGGCGAGCAAGCCCAAGGACCCGGACCCGAAGGTGATCAAGGCCGTGCTGCTGATGACCGACGGCGAGTTCAACACCAGCTACATCGCGGGCTCCGGCAAGAACTCGACCGACGTCGCGACCTCGATGAGCTCGCCCGAGCAGGCGACGCGGCTGTGCAACGCCATGAAGGCCGATGATGTCATCGTCTACACGGTGGCCTTCCAGGCTCCGACCGAGGCACAGAGCCTGCTGCGCGGGTGCGCAACGTCGCCCGATCATTATTTCCCGACCTCGAGCAACGCCGAACTCTTTGCCGCCTTCCGCACGATCTCGGAGCGGCTGACGATGCTGCGCGTGACCTCGTGAGAGGGCGGCCGCCGCCCCCGCGAGCTGCTCCTCGGCTCAGAACGCCGGCAGCCTGAAGCCTCCACCGCTCCCGCCACCGCTGCGACCGCCACCGTCTCCGCCGCCGCCGCGCGGTGGCGAGCGGCGCTCCGGCGGGGACGACCGCTCGGGCCTCGGCGCCTCGCGCACACGCTCGCGACGCGGCGGCGGCTCCTCGGCCCGCGGCGGAGCCTTGGGGCGCGGCGGCGTTGCAACCGCAGGCTCGGGCGCCGGCTTCGCCGGCTGGGGCCGCGCGATCGGCGGCGGCGTGAGGGCCGCAAGCTGCGCCGGCAACGCCCACTGGCTCACGAGGCCATCCTCGCTGGCGCCCGTCACGAACGCGCCGTCCTCGCTGAAGGCGACCGAGCGCATCGGCCGTGCATGCCCCGCCAGGGTCTGCACGAGGCGCCCGTCGCTCACCTGCCAGACGCGTACCGTTCCGTCGCTCGCCGCGCCGGCCACGAGGGCCCCGGTGCGCGAGAAGGCGAGGCCGGCGATCGGCGCAGTTGTCGCCTCGAGCCGGCGCAGCTCCTGCCCGCTTCCGCCGTCCCAGACCCGCATCGTGCCATCCAGTGCGGCGGTCGCGACGAGCCTGCCGTCATGGGACGCTGCGAGCGCATCGATGCGCGCCGTATGCCCGAGATAGCGCGCGGAGACGCGGGTCGCATTGGCGTCGGACGGCACCCAGGCCTCGACGACAGGGCTGCCTGAAGCCTCGGTGAGCGCCACCCAAACGGTCTTGCCGGTGGCTGCGAAGCTCGCGGCCGTGACGCCGCTGCCGACGTCCTTCGAGCCCGCGAGCAGCGTCTGTCCGCTGTCGGGCTCGATCAGCGACCACGCACCGGTGGCATAGAGCACGATTACACGCTGCGGGGTCCAGTAGTGGATCGCGGCGACCGGCTTGCCGGAGGCCGCGACGGTGCGCAGCAGCCTGCCGGTGGCAAGCTCCCAGATGTGGATCTCGCCGTCGGCCGACGCCGTCACGGCGCGCTGCCGGTCGGCCAGGACCGAGATCGCGGTGACCGCGACGGCGTGCCGGCCCGCCAGCTCGGCGGCCTGGTTGGCGGACGGGTCCCACAGCCGAACACGACCGCCATTGCCGCCCGCGAGCACGAGATCGCCCGCTGGTGCAAGGGCCGCAGCGAACACACCCGGCTCGCGCGACGGATCGGCAAAGATCAGCTGACGCGCCGGCGACGGCCCTGCCGGCGGCTGGATCGCAGCAGCCGACGCCTGCCGTTTGCGCTCGGCCTCCTGCTGGCGGGCGATCTCGGCCTTGCGCTCCGTCTCGCGGCGCTCGGCCTCCTGACGGCGCGTGATCTCGAGTTGGCGCTGCAGTGCGGCCTGACGCTCCGCCTCGGCGGCTTCCACCCGCTTGCGCTCGGCCTCCTGCTGGCGTGCGAACTCGGCCTTGCGCTCCGCCTCGCGGCGCTCGGCCTCCTGGCGGCGCGTGATCTCGAGTTGACGCTGCAGCGCGGCCTGACGCTCGGCCTCGGCCGCTTCCGCCCGCTTGCGCTCGGCCTCCTGCTGGCGCGCGACCTCGGCCTTGCGCTCCGCCTCGCGGCGCTCGGCCTCCTGGCGGCGCGTGATCTCGAGTTGACGCTGCAGCGCGGCCTGACGCTCGGCCTCGGCCGCTTCCGCCCGCTTGCGCTCGGCCTCCTGCTGGCGAGCGATCTCGGCCTTGCGCTCCGCCTCGCGGCGGGCCGCCTCGGCACGCTCGCGCTCGGCAGCCTGCTGGCGCTGCAGCTCCGCCTGGCGTGCAATCTCGGCCTGACGATCGGCTTCGCGGCGAGCAGCCTCGGCGCGCTCGCGCTCAGCCGCCTGCTGCCGCGCCAGCTCCTGCTGCCGGGCGATCTCGGCCCTCCGCTCCGTCTCTCGCCGCTCGGCCTCGGCACGCTGACGAGCAACCTCGCGGCCAGCGTCGAGATTGGACGGCTCCACCGTCGGGACGGGATCGGGAACGCTGCGTCCACGATCGAAGGCGAGCAGCATGCCGCCCCCGACCAGCATGGCGCCGACGCCCAGAACTACCGCGCCGCGCGTGCCAAATCGGCGAGCCGAGGACGACGGCCCTTCCGGAGGCGTCGGCGTGACGACCGGTTGCGAGGCGAGGCTGCCGGACGCCGCCGCCGGCCCACCCGCGCGAGCCTCCGAGGCGCTCGTCGTCGGACGTGGCCGCGAGCTGGATCTCGGCAAGGACGCCGGTCCGGACTCGGCCGAGCGCGGCGAGGGTCGATCGGCCGAACGCGGGCGCGACGGCTGCGAGCGCAAGGCCCCCGTGGTTCCGGCACGGTCGCCCGTCGGCGGCACGCGGTAGGCGCCCGGCGACGAGCGCGGCATCGAGGACGGCACGCGGATGCCCCCCGGCCCGCTGCCTTGGTTGTCGAGAAATCCTTCGCCGCCGCTTTCCGGAAACCAGCCGACCTCGGCGCCCTCGAACAGCATCTCTCGCCAGGCGGCGATCGACTGCGGCCGGTCCCGCGGATGGAGCCGCATGGCGGCGTCGATGGCAGCCAGGAACTCGGGCCGATAGCCGCCGCGCGCGCCCTCGAGCGCCGGCATCAGCCCGTCCTCGAGCATGCGCGCCGTGGCCTCGCTCGGCACCTTGCCCGTGACTGCCAGATAGAGCGTCGCCGAGAGCGCGTAGATATCCGTCCAGGGCCCCTGGGCCCGCACGTCGCTCGAATACTGCTCCTGCGGCGAGTATCCCTGCTTCACGACGCCGGTCAGCGTGCCGCTCATCTCGGTGACGACGCGGCGGGAGGCGCCGAAGTCGAGCAGCACCGGCGTGCCGTCGGCGCGAACGATGATGTTGTCCGGGGCGATGTCCCGGTGCAGGAAATTCGCCATGTGCATCAGCTCGATGGCATCGAGCAGCGGCCACAGGATGCGGTCGAGCTCCGCCTGGCGGGGCGGCCGGCCGAGAGTCTGCAGCCAGGACTTGAAGCTCGGGCCGCTCTCGAAGCGCATCACCATGTAGGCGGTGCCGTGCGCCTCGAAGACGCTGAGCACGCGCACGATCGCGGTATGATCGAACTGAGCGAGGGTGCGCGCCTCGCGCAGGAAGCTCGAGAGGAGCCGATCGAACAGCACACGGTCCTGGCTCGTGCGCGGCCTGACGCTCATCGAGGCATCGCGCATGCCGAACTGCGACGGGTAGTACTCCTTGACGGCGACCGGGGCGGCGAGGCCGATGTCGAAAGCCTGATAGGTAATGCCGAACCCGCCCGCGCCGATCACACGATCGATGCGGTACTTGCGATCTAGAACCGTGTTGGCGCGAAGTACCTCGCGGTGGTCCATGACTTACGCTCGCCGGTGCCTTACGGGCAGGCTCTGGATGATCCGGAGCGCAGCCGTGCACTCTCCACAGTACAGAACGCCGAGGCCAGTGGCTACATATTTCGAACCGAGGCGTGTCGATTTTGGATCTTTATCACCACCATTTGATGACGCATGGTCCCGTGGCATCGTCGTCACTTGTCATCCTAGCCGAGGTGCGCCGCGGTGACGATCGAGCATCGCGCGCTTGGTTGCCTTCTGCCGACAAGTCATTCTCGGACACCGACAGTGACAGGTTGAGAGAGATCAAAGGCGAGCGCTACAGTCGATGCGATGGGCGGGCAGGCTCGCCGCCGTGTGAGGTCCGACCTTCGAAGGTCCATCACACCCTGAAGGCAAGGTTCATGCCGGTAGCATTTCAAGGTGCGCGGTCTGCCACTGCGCCGGCGCCAGCAACGAGGAGGACGGCACATGGCCTACAAGACGATCGTGGTGCATCTCAACGACGAGCGCCGCGTGGCGGGGCTGATCGATGCGGCCAGCCGGATCGGACAGCGCTACGACGCCCACGTCACGGCGCTTTACGTCATGCCTCCCATTCCCACCTACGGGCCGACCGCGTTCGGCGCCGGCTACATCCAGGCGGGCCTGAAGAGCTTCCGTGAGGAGGCGGCCCGGGTGCACAAGGCTTTCGAGGAGGCGTGCCGGGGACGACCGATCGTGCCGGAATGGAGCGTCGTCGAGCCGGGCGAGCGCACCGTCGCCGACTGCGTCCTCGAGCATTCGCGCTACGCGGACCTCGTCATCGTCGGCCAGCGCGACAAGAGCTTCGATTTCTCGTCCGTGCTCGATGTGCCCGAGCGCATCATCGTCGAAAGCGGCCGCCCGGTGCTCGTCATTCCCAATTCCGGACGCTTCCCGACCTTCGGCGACCGCATCACCATCGCCTGGAACACCCGGCGCGAGGCATCCCGCGCCGTGTTCGATGCGATGCCGATGCTGCAGGCGGCCTCCCGGGTGCGCATCGTGTGGATCAATCCCCAGGCCGACGCGAGATCCGCGCGCGACCTTCCCGGCGCCGAGATCGCGGCGACGCTGGCGAGACAGGGCGTCAATTGCGAGACGGGCACGGCCGTCTCCGGCGAGATCAGCGTCGGCGACGTGCTGCTCTCGGGGCTCACCGACGATGCCGCGGATATGCTGGTGATGGGCGCCTGGGGCCACTCGCGCATGCGCGAGATGGTGTTCGGCGGTGTCACGCGCCACATCCTGGAGCACATGACCGTGCCCGTGCTGATGTCCCATTGACGGCCGGGCGCCGTCGCGGTCGGGCCGTGCGAGCGGCCCACCTCCGCCCACCTCCGGCATCTCAACGCAGCAGGTCGGCCACGGCCAGCCCGATGCACGTCGCTGCACCGACGATCGGCACGGCGATCGGCAGGTTGATCGACGGCGGCGCCGGCTCGGCGCGAAGCTTCAAGGCGACGAGCGCCACGTTCACCAGCGCGAAGACGACCAGCATCACGCGGGTCGTGAGATCGGCCAGCCGGTCGATCGGCAGCGCGAGCGCCAGCACCAGCACCGCGACGACCACGAGGGCCGTGGCACGCAGCGGAGTCTGGGTGCGGGCCGACACATGGGCGAGAACGGACGGCAGGGCCCCCCTCTTGGCGAGCCCGTAGAGAACCCGCGACGACATCACCATCTGCACGATGACGCCGTTGATGGTGGCGAAGATGGCTATGAGCGAGATGACCAGCGGCGAGGCCCCCGTCAGCCGCTGGTAGGCGAGGCTGAGCGGCGCCGCGCTGGCAGCGAGCTCGGCGTGCGGCACCGAGCGCGTGACCACCCACACCACGAGGATGTAG
>JBFWQN010000137.1:0-10882 GCA_050249405.1 Hyphomicrobiaceae bacterium
ATCTGGGTGCCCGAGCACGACCGCCGCCGCGGCGTCAACGTCATCACCACGCTCACCGCACCTCACAGCTTCTCGGAGGAGCGGCTCGTACGTCTCCGCGCGAGCCTGCCGCCAGCGATCGCCGCATTGCCAGCGCCGCGCGTCGCGGTGATCCTCGGCGGCAAGAACGCCGTCTACAAGTTCACCGATGCCGACGACGACCGGCTCGAGGCGTCGCTCGCCTCGCTGGCGCGGCTCGGCGCGAGCTTTCTCATCACGCCGTCGCGGCGCAGCCACCAGCGGCTCGTCCGCGCGGTCGACAGGGCCACGGCAGGATCGCCGCGCGTGCTCTGGGACGGGACGGGGGAGAACCCCTATCCGGCCTTCCTGGCGCACGCCGACCTGTTCGTGGTGACAGGCGACAGCGTGAACATGACGGGCGAGCCTCTGGCGACGGGGCGGCCAGTCTACGTGTTCGAGCCGTCCGGTGGATCGGCGAAGTTCCGCCGGTTCCACGAGGCGCTGCGGCGCTATGGCGCCACCCGGCCGCTGCCGGCCGAGGTTAATACTCTGGAGGGGTGGGACTACAGACCGCTGAACTCGGCCGATGTGATCGCTCGCGAGATCGAGCGACGGGTCGCCCGGCGGCGGGAGATGCTGGGCGGTCTTTGCGGAGCCGGGACGGCCCAGCCGGCAGCCGTTGCGGTGGGCCGCTGAGCTGGCCGCGCCGTGGACTGGCAGGGGGAACTGAATGCGCCATCTCGACATCCGCCATCTCGACATCCGCCATCTCGACATGGGGCGGCTCAGGGCAGCGACCGTCAACAGCGAGCCCTACCAATACGTGATCGTACCCGGCTTCCTGTCCAAGGAAAGCTTGGAGGCGATCAACGCCACCTATCCAAAGATCGAGAAGGGGGGCAGCTTCCCCATCGAAAGCCTCGACGAGAGCATGATCGTGCGCGAGGTGATCGAGGAACTCGACGGGCCGGAGTTCGAGGCGCTGATCGAGGAGAAGCTCGGCGTCGAGCTGGACGGCCGCCCGAAAATGTTCTCGCTGCGCGGGTGGACGCGGGCCAAAGACGGCCAGATCCACACCGATTCGAAGGACAAGATCGTCACCGTGCTGCTCTACCTCAACGAAGACTGGAAGCAGCCCGGGGGGCGGCTGCGCATCCTGCGCAATGGGCATGACGTCGACGATTTCGTGGCCGAGGTGCCACCGGACAACGGTACGCTGCTCGTGTTCAGGCGCTCCGACACCTCCTGGCATGGCCATCACCCGTTCGAGGGGCAGCGCCGGTCGCTGCAGATGAACTGGATGACGAGCGAAGGCTCGAAGGGCTTTCACGCCATCCGGCACCGCATCTCGGCGGCGGTGAAAAAGGTCATGACCGGCTGAAGGCGTTTTCAGGTTCCGGCCGGAGCCTTCGGGTGGCCGGCCGCACTTATCCCCAAGTCGTAGTCTTGCGGAGTTGGAAGGCGACACCCTTCAGGGCGTATCAATCGGCGTTGGTTAATCTTGAGAGTCTCGCTGCCTAAGCCGGGGAGAAATCACGCATGTCGTCGATGATCATCTGGGTGCTCGGCATCGGCATCAGCGTTGCGGCGCTCGTCATCACGGCGGCCATGAAACAGTATCTGGTCCACATGGGCATCGCCGCGATGATCAGCATTCTTTTTGCGCTGGCATCGTTTCGAGACGAGCGTGAGCCGGCGGCTGGCGGCAGCGTCGAGCACGACCTCGACGGGCCACTGCGGCACATGGGCCTCGTCTGGGCCTGGGGTGCGCTCGCGCTCCTGGTGACTTATGCCTTCGACATTCTCGCATGGCGCGAGTGGTGGCAGTTCTTCATCGCTTTTTTCGTGCTGGCCGGCCTGTCGCTCTTTCTTTCTGCGACGCTGCGCAAGGATGCTGAAAGCGGCACCGGCGACGAGATGCTCATCAAGGTGGCGCGCGGGTTCTCCATCTTCGTTCTCGTGGCGATGGCCGTGACCATGATCGGCCTGCTGATCGATGGCAAGATGTGGCGCTTCACCACGATCGCCGGCAATCGTCGCGGCTCGCAGGACTGGGCTGCGAACAACGTGTTCTTTTTCGGCGCGATGGCGCTGGCGGCCATCAGCTGGAACGCCGTTCGGCGCACCCGCCGGCCCTCGATCAAGGCGGCCTGATGGCTGGCGAAGCGGCACTGCCCCGATCGGCCGGGGTGCTGCTGCCATCGGCACTCGCCGTCTCCAGCTTAGCCAGTGCCTTGGCGATGGTGGCCGGTGCGCGCTCCGGCGTCACCTGGATCGTGACGGCAGCCGCGGCAGCTTTCACGGTCGCCGCCGTCATCGTGGCCATCGCCGCCGAGCGTGATGTCGGCCGCGCGAATGCGACGAGACCCGATGCGAGCCGCGATCGGCTGCATGCCGGCGCCGTGACGGCGGCCATCGCCTACGCGTGGGGCGCGGTCGCCATGCAGGGCCTCTACATCACGCCGCTCACGGGCCTCAAATGGCAGCACGGATGGCAGTATGCGGCGGCCATGCTCCTGCTGGCGTGCATCTCGATCGTCATAGCGCGGCGGCTCCGCTCATCCTCGCCCGGGCTGGAGGCGACGGCATCGCTGCTTGCCGCTGGACAGGCCGCCGTCGCCGGAGGCGGATTGATCGCCCTCGTCGCGACCGGAAAGCTCTGGTCGGTGCGAGCCGACTGGGCCGCGAACCGTGTTTTCGCCGCGCTCGCCATTGCCGTGCTGGCCATCTCGCTCTCGGTGCTCGTCGCGCACATCAGGCCTGCCCGGGCGAGCCCGACGCCTTGATCCCCGCTGGCGTGCGCCTTGCCCTGCAGCGAGGCGGAGCTTAAGACAGCCCGTCGTCCACGCCCTTCCGATACGAGGCAAGCCCGATGTCCGTCGCTCACGGCCGCGAGTTCCTGTCTATCCCGGGCCCCACCAACGTGCCCGACGAGGTGCTCCAGGCCATGCACCGGCCGGCCGTCGACATCTACTCCGGCGGCATGCTCGGGCTCGGCGACAGCTGCCACGAGGATTTGAAGCGCATCTTCGGCACCAAGGAGCGCGTCTACATCTATGCCGCCAACGGCCACGGCGGCTGGGAGGCAGCGTTCAGCAACGTGCTCTCGAAGGGCGACAAGGTGCTCGTGCTGGAAAGCGGCCGCTTTGCCATCGGCTGGGGCGAGATGGCGACCATGCTCGGCGCCGAGATCGAGGTGCTCCCCGGCTCCATGCGCCGCGCCGTCGATCCCGCTCGCGTCGAGGAGCGGCTTCGCGCCGACACAGCGCACAAGATCAAAGCCATCATGGTGGTGCAGATCGATACGGCCTCGTCGTGCGTCAACGACATTCCGGCCATCCGCCGGGCCATCGATGCGGCCGGCCATCCGGCGCTCCTGATGGTGGATGCGGTCGCCTCGCTCGGCTGCATGCCGTTCGAGATGGACGCCTGGGGCATCGACGTGGCGATGGCGGGCTCGCAGAAAGGCCTGATGACGCCACCGGGGCTCGCCTTCGTCGCGGCAAGCCGGAAGGCCAAGCAGGCCCACCAATCGGCCGGAATGCGGACCTTCTACTGGGACTGGACGCTGCGCGACGGCCCGGTCAGCTACCAGAAATACTGCGGCACGCCACCCGAGCACCTGCTGTTCGCGCTGCGCAAGGCGATGGACATCCTGTTCGCCGAGGGACTGGAGAATGCGTACCGGCGGCACGCGCTGCTCGCGGAGGCGACGCGTCGGGCCATTGGGCGGTGGTCCGAGGGGCAGGTGCTCGCCTTCAACATCATCGAGCCGGCCGAGCGCTCGCCGTCGGTCACCAACGTGCTGGTGGATGGGCAAAGCCCACAGCCGATCCTCGACTATGCGCGCGACAAGTGCGGCGTGGTGCTGGGCGTCGGTCTCGGGCAGCTCTCGGGCAAGGCCTTCCGCATCGCGCACATGGGGCACACCAATGCGCCGATGGTGATCGGCACGCTGGGCGCGATCGAGATGGCGCTCAAGGCGCTGCACATTCCGCATGGCAGCGGCGGTGTGGATGCGGCGGTGTCGTATCTGGGCGGTGAGGTCGCCGCCTGAGGCGCGGCTGCGCCAGCGACCGGCGGAGGTGACGGCGCCGGTTGCTGCTCAGGCCATGAGGGGGCAGCCGCGCACGGTCTCCGCAGCCGCGAGACGGCGACGGTTGGCGAGGAACCAGACGAGCGTCACCAGCTCGATGCCGAGCACGATGGCAAAGGCGCTCTTGTAGCCGTCGGGCGAGTAGCCGCCGCTCGCGGTGAGGGGAAACTGGCCGATCACCCAGCCGGTCGCCGACTGAACCGCGAAGGCCGAGCCGAACATCAGCAGATTGACGGCGGTGTTGCAGCGGCCGGACAATGCCGCGCCGAAATAGCGCGACAGCCACGGATAGGCGAGCACGGCGGTGTGGCCGGTCATCGCGAAGACGGCCCACGGAACTATCGGCGGCACCGGCGCGTCGAAAATGATGGCAGCCTGTCCCAGCAGAAAAACGGCCAGGAAGCCCAGGTTGACGGTCAGGAGGCTGACGCCCCGGCGAACCAGCCGGTCGGCGACGATGCCGCTCGCCAGCACTCCGACCAGAAACGTTATGCCCATGATGAGTAGTGCCTGTCCGACGCCGGCCCGGTCGAGGCCGGCGACGTCGCGGAACCAGGGGCCGGCCCACAGCGTCTGCAGGGCGATGTGCGAGCCGGCTGGCACGGCCAGCACCGGCGCCAGCGCCAGGAACACGGGATCGCGGTAGATGCGGCCGACGTCGGCGAGCTGGGCGCGGATGGAGCTCGCCACCGGTGCCGTCTGGCGCTCGGGCACGACGAGAAGAATGAGGGCCGCGACGAGCAGCGTGGCGAGGCCGAGCCACACGAACGCCGATCGCCAGCCGACCTCGCTCACCGCCCACTCCATCGGAGCGGAGGCCGTGATGACACCGACGGCACCGAGCGACATGACGCAGGCGTTGGCCAGCGCCCGGCGGGGCTCCGACACCCAGATCACCACCGCCTTGAAAGCCGCCATCAGGCCGCCGGCGAAGCCGATGCCGATGATGGCCCGCGCGAGCGTCAGCGTGGTGACGTCGTTGCCGATCGAGAACACCAGTGCGCCGATGCCGCCCGTGGCGACGAGGGCGGATTGGACGCGGCGCGGCCCGAACCGGTCGAGAAGGATGCCGAGGGGGAGCTGGAACAGCGCGAACGCGAGCAGATAGGCCGACGTCAGGAAGCCGAGCTCGGCGGGCGTCAATCCCACGGCGCGCACGAGGTCCGGCGCCACCACCGCGTTCACGGCACGATAGACGTAGGAGAAGAAGTAGCCGAGGCCGAACGGCGCAAGTGCCAGGAAGACGAGCAACGCACCTGGCCGCCTCGTCGTGTCGTCTGTCGTCCTCTGCACCGGCCATCCCCGATTCCGCCGGCAAAAGCGCCGGTTGCCGAGAGTTCAGGCATAGCGGCCCGGCCTCGTCAACGCGACTTCCGGCTGGTAGTGATCCGGGGTTGTCCCGTTTTCCCGTCGGTCCGCCGGAGACGCCCATGTCGAAGTCCAGCTCGCAATCGCGGTATCTGCCGCTCGGCTCCAGCGGTCTCAAGGTCTCGCGTCTGTGCATCGGGACCATGATGTTCGGCGGGCCATGTCCCGAGCCGGAGGCCACGCGCATCGTGGCGCACGCGGCCGAGCACGGCGTCAATTTCATCGATACGGCCAATACCTACGAGAAGGGTCGCTCCGAGGAGGTCACGGGCCGGGCCATCGCGGCGCACCGGCAGCACTGGGTGCTCGCGACGAAGCTCGCCCAGCCGATGGGCACCGGACCGAACGACCGGGGGCTGTCCCGCCGCAACATGATCCAGGCGACCGAGGCATCGCTGAAACGGCTCGGCACCGACTGGATCGATATCAGCTATATCCACCGGGTCGATGCGAGCGTGCCGTGGGTCGAGGTGGCCCGTACGTTCGGGGACCTGATCCGGGCCGGAAAAATCCGCTATTGGGGGCTCTCGAACGTGCGCGCCTGGCACATTCCGGTCGTGGCTCAGGCCTGCCGCGAGGCTGGCGTGCCGGCGCCGGTGGTGCTGCAGCCCTACTACAACCTGATGACCCGCATGCCCGAGGTCGAGCTGTTGCCGGCGGCGCGGGCGTTCGACCTCGGCGTCGCCATCTACAGCCCGCTGGCGCGCGGCATCCTGTCGGGAAAGTACCAGCCGGGGAGCAACGCGCCGCCCGATACCCGGGCCGGACGCAGCGATCGGCGCATGATGCAGACCGAGTGGCGTCCCGAATCCCTGCTCGTTGCGCAGAAGCTCAAGGCGCATGCCGAGGCCAAGGGGCGGTCGCTCGTCGATCTGGCCGTCGCGTGGGCTTTGAACAACCAAGCCGTGACATCAGTCATCGCGGGGCCGCGGACCTTCGAGCAATGGGCGTCCTACCTGCCGGCTCTCGACTATCCCTGGACGGCCGAGGACGAGGCGATCGTCAATCAGCTCGTGCCGCCGGGGCATCCGTCCACGCCCGGCTATACGGACCCTGAGTATCCGGTCGAAGGCCGCTTTCCGCGCATCTCCTGACGGCATTCACGGGGCGCCGATTCGGCTGCCTTGCGCGACAGAGCGGCGTGCAAGGCCGGTTTTTGATGATGCAGCGCGAGAAATACATCGTTCACTCGCTTGCAAGTCGCACTTTATCCCGGAACCTAACCGGAACATGCCTACTTTCGTGGCTCATAGGCAACAAGTGACGTGTTTCCTTCAAGGCCGCACACGGCGGTGTTTGCCCGTCAACTTCGACTCCATTAAGCCTATCCCACCAGTCGAGTCGTGTGGGTGGTTCATAAGACGAGCCAGTCGTACACCGGGTTAGAGTTGGCGGGAGAGATCCCGCGAACCGGTCGCAGAAGCGCAGGAAGCATAGCCCGGCGCCAACCGCGAGGCCCCCCGCACCTTCGTTCTCCAGCGTTCGTATCGTTGCATCCGTGTACTTCGCGTCTCTCCGAGGCGGCGTGCGCTTCACGCGCGTGCGTGCGGTCTCGAAGGGACACGGAAGCCAGCGCCGGGCTGCGCGTGCTGCTTCCTGCACAGAAAGAACTGGAGAGACCAATAATGAAGACGACCACAAAGTTCGCCATCGCGGCGGCGGTCACGGCCCTGATGGGATCGTCGGCACTCGCAGCGGATCTGGGCGGCTCTTGCTGCGCCGATCTCGAGGAGCGCATCGCGGAGCTCGAGGCGACGACGGTCCGCAAGGGCAATCGGAAGGTGTCCGTGCAGATCTCCGGCTTCGTCGGCCACCAGGTCATGTGGTGGGACGACGGCTCGCAGAGCGACATGTACATCGGTGACGGCGGCAACATCTTCTCGCGCTGGCGCTTGCGCGGCGAGGCGAAGATCAACCCCGAGCTGTCGGCTGGCTTCCTCTACGAGTTCGGCGTCAACAACAACGCCATCGGCTCGATGAACCAGGGCAACGGCGGCGACGATCTCGGCGAGTCCGGCCCGTCCAACCTGCGCGACTCGACTGTGTGGTTGAAGCACAGCCGCCTCGGCATGGTGAAGATCGGTCACGGCTCGACGGCCACGGACAACCTGGTCCTGATCGACCTTGCCAACCGCTCGGCCGCCGGCACGCCGGACATCGCCCTGTACATGGGCGGCTTCCAGCTTCGCGCCACCGACGGCTTCTTCCTGCCGAACTCCTGGGGCCAGGCCATCCGCGGCCACGAGTCGTGGGACACCTCTCGCCGCAATCACGTCCTCTACGAGACGCCGTCGCTGGCGGGCTTCTCGGTGCAGGCCGCGGTCGCCGAGGACAACTACTGGGACGTCGCGCTCCGCTATGCGGGTGAGTTCAATGGTGTCCGCGTCGCCTTCGGCATCGGCTACCAGGAGGACTCGGAGTTCAATCGTCCGATCTCCGGCCTCGCGCCCGGCACGTTCTCGGTGGTCTGCACGAACACCTGCGACGCGAAGACGAGCGAGTGGAAGGGATCGGCCTCGATCCTGCACGTTCCGACCGGCCTCTTCCTGACGGGCGCCGCCGGCACGCGTGAGCTCGAGGGTCTGCGCACCGCTGGTGCAGCCGCAACGGCCTACACCGGTCCCGATCTGACGTTCTGGCACCTCTCCGGCGGTGTCGCGAAGAACTTCTTCGGCATCGGCAACACGGTCCTCTTCGGCGAGTACAGCAAGTCCGAGGGTGGTCTCGAGCAGGCCGACTTCCTCGGCGGCACCGCGCCGCGCTGGACGGGCACCGAGACGACCCACTGGGGTATCGGCGTCAACCAGTATGTCGACGCTGCTGCGATGCAGATCTTCGCCACCTACAAGAGCTTCGAGTTCGACGGTGTCCTGAACGGCGGTCGCGAGTCGGCCGACTTCCAGACCTTCATCGTCGGCAGCCGCATCGACTTCTAAGTCGATCGGGTCGAGCTGAATGGAAGGGCCGCCGTGAGGCGGCCCTTTCTTTTTCAGTAATCAGTTTGGGGGACACTGACCAAGTGTTGCTCTCGAGCATCGTGGCTGTGATGGCACAGGCCGACCGGCAAATGCACGCTGTCCCCTGCCGCGAGAGGTTCCAGGCTTGAGTTCGCCAGATTGTCGCGTCATCTACTGAGGCAGAAAGCGTGTTGGCGTTGAGCACGCGGGATTCGATGAACATGCTGCGGTTGAAATGGATTCTGGTCGGTGGTGCGCTGGGCGTTCTCAGCTCGGCCGCGCTGGCATTCCAAGAGTCGAAAGGCGGCGCTGCCGAGCCGCAGCAGGCGCAGACACCTGCGCGCGCTGCTCCGGAGGCGCCCGGACTCGATCTGAAGGACACCGGCGTCTCGGTTGCGCCGATGGCGGGTGTAGAGGTGCGCATTCCGGGTCTCGGCAAGCTCGGCGTGCTTCCGAAATTTGATTTCGGCCTCGAGCTGCTCTACGGCGTCAATGAGCAGAAGGCCACCGAGGCCGAGCGCCGCGGACAAACGATCAACCCCGAGGATATGCAGATCCGCGGCTCCTTGAAGCACCGCTTCTGAAGCGAGCCGGACGGCAAATCGCCAAACCAATGTCAGGAGCGCCTCGAGCGCTCCTTTTCTTTTGCGCGTGTGCGGTTAGCCTCCGCGGGGAAAGCTCGCGTCGAAGAGGTGTCCCTTTGCGTCTGGTTGGAGCCGCTGTGCACGCGTTCACGGCGATGGGCAGCATTTGCGCCTTGTTTTCCGTCCTCGCCATGCTGGAGAGCGCCTACGAGCGCATGTTCCTCTGGCTCCTTGCCGCGCTGGTGATCGATGCGGTGGACGGCACGATGGCGCGCGCCGTACGAATCACCGAGGTGCTGCCGCGGTTCTCGGGAGAGCGGCTGGACTTGGTCATCGACTATCTGACCTACGTCTTCGTGCCGGTTCTTGCCCTGCTGCACGCTGGCCTGCTCACAGGCTGGGCTGGGCAACTCGCCGCCGGGCTGGCACTTCTCAGCGCGCTCTATCATTTCTCCGATACGGCCAGCAAAGCCGACGACAACTGCTTCGTCGGCTTTCCGGCGGTCTGGAATCTCGTGGCTTTCTGCTTGTTCGGCTGGGATTTGCGCGGGCCTGCAGCGATCAGCCTCGTGCTGTTGCTCGTCGGCCTCACGTTCGTGCCCATGCACTGGCTGCATCCCTTGCGGGTGCGCCGGCTCGCACCGCTCAACCTCACCGTCATGACGGTTGGCCTCGGCGCCGCTTGCTGGATCATCGCCGCCGGCTTTCCTGCCCCGTTGGTGCCCGGCCTGCTCCTCCTCGGCAGCAGCCTCTATTTCGGCGGGATGGCGCTGGTATGGGGTCGCGCCAGCATGCGTCACGGGCGAGGCCATTGAGCTGCTTGCTGACTCTCGGCGTTTACCTAATCGGCCATTTGTGCTCGCCAGCGGTCTGGTTTCGATTTGTGACACCTTTTTGCATCTGTGACGGGAGCGGAGGGTGGGGCGATGTGGAAGTTGGCAAGCTCGGTGGGCACGATCGCAATGCTCGCCGCGGCCAGTGCCTCGTGGGCGGGCGAGAGCGGCATGAGCGGCGAGGAAATGCGACGGGCCGTTGCCGGGCGGACGGTGCTTCTCGATACGCCGGTTGGCAGCCTGCCGATCGTCTATCAGGCGGGCGGGGGGCTCACCGGCAAGGCCAAGGGCATGCCGGCACATCTCCTCGACGGACCGTCGGAGGACCATGGGCGCTGGTGGATCGCGTCCGATCAACTCTGCCAGCAGTGGAGCCGCTGGCTCGATGGCCGCAAGTACTGCTTCCGGATGCGAGTCGAAGGATCGACGGTGCACTGGCGGCGTGACGATGGACGCACAGGCACGGCACGAATCGTCTCGAACTGACGGCATCGTGACAGGGGGATGCCACGGCATGTCTCGGGCGTTGCGCCTGTGCTGCCAGCGTCGCACACTCGGCTCCTGATCAGACAACCAGGAGGAGACGCACATGGCAGGCCTCTGCGAGGGACGGGTGGCGATCGTGACGGGCGCGGGCGGAGGGCTCGGCCGCCAGCATGCACTGCTGCTCGCCAAGGAGGGCGCGAAGGTCGTCGTCAACGACATTGGTGCCAAGGTCGACGGCACCGGGCGCGACGAGGGCCCGGCCAACAAGGTGGTGGCCGAGATCAAGGCGATGGGCGGTGACGCCATCGTCAACGGCGACGACGTGTCGAGCTGGACGGGCGCCAAGAACATGGTCGACCAGGCCATCAGCCACTACGGCAAGCTCGACGTGCTGATCAACAACGCCGGCATCCTGCGCGAACGCATGCTCGTCAACATGAGCGAGGCGGAGTGGGACGCGGTGATCCAGGTCCATCTCAAGGGCACGTTCTGTCCGACGCGGCATGCCGCCGCCTAATGGCGCGAGCGGTCGAAGGAGATCGGCGGCCCGGTGAAAGC
>JBFWQN010000138.1:0-10879 GCA_050249405.1 Hyphomicrobiaceae bacterium
GACCGCACCTTCGACGTGGGCATCGCCGAGCAGCACGGCGTCACCTTCGCGGCCGGCCTCGCCTCGGAGGGCTTCAAGCCGTTTGTGGCGATCTACTCGACGTTCCTGCAGCGCGCCTACGACCAGGTCGTCCACGACGTCGCGATCCAGCGCCTTCCCGTTCGCTTCGCCATCGATCGAGCGGGCCTCGTCGGCGCCGACGGCCCCACTCACGCGGGCTCGTTCGACCTCTGCTACCTGGGCTCGCTCCCGGATTTCGTGGTCATGGCCGCGGCCGACGAGGCCGAGCTCAAGCACATGGTGGCGACCGCGGTGGCGATCGACGACCGGCCGTCGGCCTTCCGCTATCCGCGCGGCGAGGGCATCGGCGTCGAGATGCCGGCCGAGGGGGTGCCACTCGAGATCGGACGCGGGCGCATCCTGCGCGAAGGGAGCACCGTGGCGCTGCTCTCGCTCGGCACGCGCCTGTCCGAGAGCCTGAAGGCCGCGGAGCAGCTCGCCGCTTTCGGCCTGTCCACGACCGTCGCGGACGCGCGCTTCATGAAACCCCTCGACACGGCCCTGGTCGATCGCCTCGCCCGCGAGCACGAGGTCCTGATCACCATCGAGGAGGGCTCGATCGGAGGTTTCGGCAGCCATGTGCTGCAGTATCTCGCAACGGCCGGACATCTCGACCGCGGCTTGCGCGTGCGCCCGCTGACATTGCCGGACACCTTCATCGAGCACGACAAGCCGGAGCGCATGTACGAGCGGTCCGGGCTGAACGCGTCGGGCATCGTGCGGGCGGCCTTGGGAGCCCTCGGCCGGGCGGTTCAGGCGAACGAGCGCTGAGGCGAGCAACTTCGATTCGCGACGCGGCCTGACAGAAGTTATCCACAGGCCATTGTGAATAGAACAGGCCACACGTGAGAGGCTTCGACGCGAGCCTAGAGTTTGTCTACGTTAAATCCGTTCTCAGTGCTCTGCGTACCTGATCATCCGCTTCCCCCAATTCCCCCGCGGAACTCAGGATGTCTCGGCCCCGGCAGCTCGGCTGCCGGGGCCGATTTTTTATCTGCGCGGCGTCAGGAAGCAACGCGCCCGAAATTCTCGGCGGCTTTTTCCCAATTGACCACATTCCACCACGACTTGAGATAGGCGCCGCGTGCCGCTTTATGCTTAAGGTAGTAGGCATGCTCCCAAACGTCAATGCCGAGCACGGCCCCTTTGATGCCGGGCACCATGTGCGGCGTGTCCTGATAAGGCGTCGAGAAGACTTTGAGCTTCCCGTCCTTGCCGACGCCGAGCCACGCCCAGCCGGAGCCGAAGCGCGTGAGGCCCGCCTTCGTGACTGCTTCCTGCATGGCCAGCATCGAGCCGAACGACGCGTCGATGGCGGTCGCGAGCTTGCCGGTCGGCGCCTTGCTGCCACCGGGCGCCATCACCTGCCAGAAAAAGCTGTGGTTCCAATGACCGCCCATGTTGTTGCGCACACCGTCTCGGATCGGGGCCGGCAGGCGGTCGATCGCCCCCAGGGTGCGCTCCATCGGGGCCTTGGCGAGAGCGGGGTGCTCGGCGGCGAGCGCATTGAGGTTCCGGACATAGCCGGCATGGTGCGTGCCATGATGAACGCGCATGGTCTCTGCGTCGATGTGCGGCTCGAGCGCCTCGAAGGCATAGCCGAGAGGCGGCAGGGTGAAAGCTCCCGCGGCCGGCACGGCCTGCTGGGCCGATGCCGTCCCGGACAGCCCGACAGGCGAGGATGCGGACGGCACGAGGCCTAGAGCGGCAGCGCCCGTGGCAAGCTTGACGGCGTCGCGGCGATTGAGCATGTGAACTCCGGGTGTTCCATCGGGGATTGGAGGGCTCGGGTGGGCGCCCAGACGCGATGATGCCATGTCGCCTATCAGTTGTCCCCGCCGCGAGCATGTCCGACTGGAGCCCCGTTTGAGCCCGCCGCCCCGCCAGCGTCTCGATCAGGCGCTCGTCACACGTGGTCTTGTCCCCAGCCGGGCTCGTGCGCGCGACCTCATCCTGCGCGGCGAGGTCGAGGTCGGCGGCCGGTGCGCGGAGCGGCCGGCCATGCTGGTCGAGCCGGGCGCCGCCGTGCGGCTCGTCTCCGGGCCGGCCGACTACGTGTCGCGGGGCGCCCTGAAGCTCAGGGCTGCGCTCGACAGCTTCATGCTCAGTCCCTCCGGCCGGATCGCGCTCGACGTCGGCGCCTCGACGGGAGGCTTCACCGAGGTGCTGATCGAGCGGGAGGCGCGGCGCGTCTATGCCGTCGAGAACGGCCACGGGCAGCTGCATCCTCGGCTCGCCGCCGATCCGCGCGTCGTCTCGCTCGAGCGGACGGATGTGCGCACGCTCGATACCGCCCTGGTTCCGGAGCCGGTCGGTGCCATCGTCGCCGACGTGAGCTTCATAGCGCTCGCCAAGGCGCTGCCGGCGGCCCTTGCGCTGGCCGCTCCCGGCTGCTGGCTGGTTGCGCTGGTGAAACCGCAGTTCGAGGCCGGCCGGGCCGAGGTGCCCCGCGACGGCATCGTCAAGAGTGCCGCGGTTCGCCAGGCGGCGGCGGATCGCGTCGGCGAATGGCTCGCGAGCCTCGGCGACTGGCGGGTCCTTGGCACGATCGCCTCACCGATCCACGGCGGCGATGGCAACGTGGAGCTTCTGCTGGGGGCGGTGCGCGATGTCTGACGGACAGCACTACCGGGTGACCGGGCTCGGCGAGGACGGCGACGGCATCGTCGACCTCGCGGGCGGGGTCGGGCGACCTGAGTACATTCCAGGCGCACTCCCTGGCGACCTCGCGCACCGGGCCGCGGGCGGCGGCTGGGACATCGAGCAGCGGGCGGGCTCAGGTCGGCGTCCGGCACCGCTCTGCCCACACTTTCCGGCTTGCGGCGGTTGCACCGTGCAGCACATGGGCGACGAACTCTATGCCCGATGGAAGGGGGCCAAGCTCCTCGACGCCCTGCGGCGCCACGACGTCGTCGAGCTCGGCATCAACGATGGCGGTGTCGGCCCCATGATCCGCGCGCCGCTCGCCTCACGCCGTCGCGCCGTGCTGACCGCGGTGCAGGTCGCAGGCCAATTGCGCCTCGGCTTCCACGGCCATCGCAGCCACGAGGTGGTGCCGGTCGAGGCTTGCGCCGTGCTGCGGCCGGCCATCGTGATGGCTCTCCCCGCACTTCGCGGCATTGCCACTCTCCTGGGCGGCAAGGCCGAATGCCGCCTGACCGTGCTCGATACAGGGCGCGGCCTCGATGTCTCGGCGGAGACGGGCAAGCCGCGCCGCTATGACAAGCATCTGGCCGCAATCACTCAGCTTGCCGTCTCCGGACGCATTCTGCGGCTGACCGTGGACGGTGAGCCGGTCTTGATGCGCGCCGCTCCGATGATGGAGGTCGCAGGCGTGGCGGTCGTGCCGCCTCCGGCGGCCTTCGTGCAGGCCTCCGCCGAGGCAGAGGCCGCCATGACGGCGATCGCCGTCGAGGCCATCGAGAAGGCCAGGGCCAAGCGCGTCGCCGATCTGTTCTGCGGCCTCGGCGCTTTCGCGCTCGCCGTCGCGCGGAAGGCCCGCGTGCTGGCCGTCGACAGCGACCGCCCGATGATCGAGGCGCTCGCTGCGGGCGCCCGCAACGCATCGGGGCTCAAGCCCATCGAGACGAAAGTCCGCGATCTCTTCCGCGATCCGCTGTCCCCGCGCGAGCTCGATCACATCGATGCGGTGATCCTCGACCCCCCGCGCGCCGGCGCCAAGGATCAGGCAGAGGCACTCGCCAGATCGAAGGTGAGGACCGTCGTCGCCGTCTCGTGCAATCCCGCGACGCTCGCCCGCGACCTGCGCATCCTCCTGGATGGCGGCTATCGGCTGGAGCGCGCCGTGCCGGTGGACCAGTTCCTGTTCTCGGCGCACCTCGAGGCAGTGGCCGTGCTCCGGCGCTGATCCAGCCAGCGTAGGCCAGTGATCAGCGCGCCGCCTGACGGAGTGTCGCCTCGCTCTGTGCCTTGCGGGCCGCGGCCTGCCGTGGCTTCAACTCGGGCAAGCCGAGCTCCAGCCCCTCGTTCCAGTAGGGCTCCGGACCGTAAAGCGCCGCCAGGTACTCGATGAACACGTTGACCTTCTCGGGCATGAAATCGCGGCACGGGTAGACCGCGTAGATGGCGACGTTGCTCGATCCGCGGTACTCGGGCAGCACCACCTTCAGGGCGCCGCTCTTCAGCTCCGGGCCGATGTCCCAGGTCGAGCGCAATCCGAGACCCAGGCCCGACAGCAACGCCTCGCGCATGAACTCGAACGAGTTCGAGCGGATGTTGCCCTTGACGCGAAGCTGATGCTGGCCGTCCGGTCCTTCGACACGCCAATAGTCCTGCGCGCCGGCTGACAGGCAATTGTGGAAGTCGAGGTCGGCGAGCGAGGTCGGCACCCCCTGGTCGGCTCCGGCCAGATACTTGCCGCTCGCGCAGATGACACGGGTGTCGGCGGCGAGCTTGCGCTGCACGAGGGAGCTGTCCTGCAGCTCGCCGATGCGGATGGCGAGGTCGAAGCCCTCGCGGATGATGTCGACGAAATTGTCGGTCAGATGGAACTCGAGCTCGATCTCGGGGTACTTGGCCAGGAAGGCCGGCAGGAACGGCGCGATATGGAGACGGCTGAACGACGTCGGCGCTGTGACCTTGAGCAATCCACGCGGCGTCCCGTTGCGCCGGTTGACGAAATTCTCCGCCTCCTCGATCAGGTTGAGGATATCGACGACCCGTTTGAAGTAGCCTTCACCCGTCTCGCTGAGCGTGAGTTGCCGTGTGGTGCGCTGGAAGAGACGCACGTTGAGGCGCTCCTCCAGCAGGCTGATCCGCTTCGACACGACAGCGGGCGACAGGCCCATTTCCCGGCCGGCGGCCGACATGTTGCCGGTACGGGCGACGCGTGCGAATATTTCGAGGTCGCTGATGGCGGTCACACTTGACTCCTCACGGCTTCGGCTGCGCGGGAACATAAAGACCTTCTCCAGAACGTAGATTGTGCTCGCGCGTGACAATTCGGTGTCTCGCATTCAACCCGCTATGGAATAGTCATATTCCAGAACGTGTCAAATGCGAGATGCCTTTGATCGGGATGGCACTTCCGGTCCGTTTCGCCAGATTCGGCAGGGTCGTGCCGCGATCCAAGCGTTGAGCGTTGCAACCCAGGAGCGATCCAAGGTGTCGATGATTGCCATGCCCGAGCCCGACGCGGCCGTCATGAGACGCCGCGACTCGATCGTCCGCGAGCTGGTGCGCCTCGTCGGTGCCGAGCAGGTGATCGCCGACCGCGACGGGCGGCGCGCCTTCGAGACGGACGGTCTCTCGGCCTATCGCTGCATGCCGCTCGCGGTGGTTCTCGCCCGCTCGACGGAGGACGTCTCGAAAGTGCTCGCCTACGCGCATGCGGGCGGCATCAAGGTGATCGCGCGCGGCGCGGGCACCTCGCTCTCGGGCGGCGCGCTGCCCACCGAGGATGCGATCGTGCTCGGGCTCAGCCGGATGAACCGCGTGCTCGCGGTGGACTATCAGAACCGCACGGCCCGCGTGGAGGTGGGGATCACCAACCTCGGCATCTCGGGTGCCGTGGCGGCCAGGAGCTTCTTCTATGCGCCCGATCCGTCGAGTCAGCTCGCCTGCTCGCTCGGCGGCAACATCGCCTTCAACTCCGGCGGCGCGCATTGCCTCAAGTACGGAACCACGACCAACAATATCCTCGGCCTGAAGCTGGTGCTGATCGACGGCGAGGTGGTGGAGGTCGGCGGCGACTGGCTCGACCAGCCCGGCTACGATCTCCTCGGGCTGCTGATCGGCTCCGAGGGGCAGCTCGGCATCGTCACCGAGGCGACCGTGCGCATCCTGCGCCAGGCCGAGGCCTCGCGCCCGATGCTGCTCGGCTTCGAGACGAGCGAGGCCGCCGGGCGCGCCGTCGCAGCCATCATCGCCGCCGGCATCATTCCGGTCGCGATGGAGTTCATGGACAAGCCGGCGATCGAGGTGTGCGAGGCGTTTGCGCACGCCGGCTATCCACTCGACGTCGAGGCGCTGCTGATCGTCGAGGTCGAGGGCAGCCCCGAGGAGATGTCGATGCTGCTCGGCCGCATCGTCGAGATCGTGCAGCCGCATGCGCCATCGGTCGTGCGGGTCTCCGAGAACGCCGAGCAGTCGGCCGCCATCTGGAAAGGGCGCAAATCGGCGTTCGGCGCCATCGGCCGCATCGCCGACTACCTGTGCATGGACGGCACCATTCCGCTCGGCCGCATGCCGGAGGTGCTGTCGCGCATCACCGAAATCTGCAAGGGCTATGGCCTGCGCGTCGCCAACATCTTCCATGCGGGCGACGGCAACCTTCACCCGCTGATCCTGTTCGACGCCAACGATCCGGCCGAGATGGTGAAGGCCGAGCAGTGCGGCGCCGACATCCTGAAGCTCTGCGTCGACGTCGGCGGCTGCCTCACTGGGGAGCACGGCGTCGGCATCGAGAAGCGCGACCTCATGCGCTTCCAGTTCACCGACATCGAGCTGGAGTTGCAGATGCGCATCAAGACCGCGCTCGATCCGAAATGGCTGCTCAATCCGGCGAAGGTCTTCCCATTGGCAAGCCAGCCCCAGCGCGCCGCCTGAGGCTCATGGCCGGAAGGAGAAGGACCGATGCTGGCTGTCGTCTGCCGTGCCTGGATGCCGTACCGCGAGCTGCCGCTCGAGAACGTACCGCCGCCGCCGCTCGGCCCGGGGCAGGTCCGCATCGGCACGCACTATGCGGGCGTCTCGTTCGCTACGACGCTGGTGACGGAAGGGCGCTACCAGCGCAAGCCGCCGTTCCCGTTCTCGCCGGGAACAGAGGTCGCGGGCGAGGTGCTCGAGGTGGGCCCCGGTGTCACCAGGATTGCACCGGGAGACCGGGTGTGTGCCGCCCTCGACTGGGGTGGACATGCCGAGGAGGCGATCGCGACCGAGGCGACGGTGCACAAGCTTCCCGACGGCCTGCCTTTCGACCTCGCCCCGCAATTCCCGCTGTCCTACGGCACGGCGCATGGCGGCCTCGCCTGGGCGGCCCGGCTCGTGCCCGGCGAGACGGTGCTGGTCACCGGCGCGGCGGGGGCGGTGGGGCTTGCCGCCGTCGAGATCGCCAAGGCGATGGGCGCGCGCGTCGTCGCCGCGGCCTCGACACCCGCCAAGCTCGCGGCGGCTGCGGCCCATGGCGCCGATGCCACTGTGCTGCTCCCCTCGCCGGATGCCGTCGCGCAAATTCGGGCCACGGCCCCCGCCGGCGTCGACTGCGTCTTCGATCCGGTGGGCGGCGACGCCTTCGACGTGGCGATGCGGGCGGTCGCCGAGGGCGGACGCATCGTGGTGATCGGGTTTGCCGGCGGGCGCGTCCAGCAGGTTCCGGCCAACATCCTGCTCGTGAAGAACGTGGCCGTCCCGGGCTTCAACTACGGACGCTACGTCGGCTGGGGCCGGGTCGACGAGCGGGCTCGCTACGAGGCCGACGTGCGCGGCCAGATGTCCCAGCTGTTCGATTGGCTCGGGCAGGGCCGGCTGCGGCCCGCGACCTCGCACAAGTTCCCGCTCCGCGATTACCGTGCGGCCATGACCGCGGTCATCGAGCGTCAAGGCATCGGCAAGATCGTGTTGCAGATGCCGCGAGCCGAGCGTGCCTGAATTCATCGCTCGGCCTGACGCCGGGCGCCCGACGCACCCCTGCGCCATCGGCGACCATCGCGGAGGCCGAGTTGCAGGCGCGCCCTCGATCCGCCGCAGCGCCGGTGCACCATTCGGCAGGGGACGTGTCCCGGCGGTCGACTGACGGCTCCGCAGCGGCCCGACCGCCGCATCTCAACGCCGAGCGACGGGTCGCGCTATCATCCAACGTTCGACGATGGTGCCCCCCGAGTATCCAAACCGCAAGAGAAGGGCGACGCCCGTGGCCTCGATCCTGAAGAAGCTCCTCGCTGTCCTGCACTTCGGCGGGCTCGTCGGCGTCGTCGCCTACGCCATGGTGAAGCCTGAGGCGACGCCGGAAGGTCGGGACCGGCCCGGCGCGAAGGGCGGTGCTTCGGCAGCGGGAGGCGGACCACCGGTCGTGCCGGTTCTCGCGGCCCGCGCCGAGCTCCAGAGCGTGCCGGTGCTCGTCGACGCTGTCGGCACGGTGCGCCCGCTCAACATCGTGACCGTGAAGCCACAAGTGGATGGCCGCATCCTCAAGATCGGCTTCAAGGAGGGCCAGGACGTCAAGGCCGGCGACCTCATCGCCGAGCTGGACCCGGCCTCGTATCAGGCGGCCCTCGATCAGGCCATCGCCCGGCGCGAGATCACCGCGACGCAGCTCGCCAACGCGCGGCGCGACTACGACCGCATGGCCAAGATCCCGAACGTCATGGCGCAGAAGACCATGGACACTCAGGAGGCCCAGGTCGAGCAGCTCGAGGCTCAGCTCAAGGCCGACGACGCCGCCATCGCCAGCGCACGCACCACGCTCGGTTACACGCGCATCACCTCGCCCATCGACGGCCGCACCGGCCTCCGGCAGATCGACGAGGGCAACCTCGTGCGCTCGGCTGGCGACGCCGGCATCGTCACCATCACCGAGATCGATCCCATCGCCTTGGTCTTCAGCCTGCCGCAGCAGCGCCTGCGCGAGGTGCAGCGGGCCGAGCGGCAGGGCACCGTCGCGGTCGAGGCGATGGACGCCGACGGGCAGCGTGTCGTCGCGACCGGCACCCTCGAGGTGATCGACAACCAGATCGACGCCGCGACGGGCACCATTCGCATGAAGGCTCGTTTCCCGAACGCCGGCCGGCTGCTCTGGCCGGGACAGTTCATCAACGTGCGCGTCAAGGTCGACACCCTCGACAGCGTGGTCACGGTGCCGACCGCCGCCGTGCAGCGCGGTCCCGCCGGCACTTTCGTGTGGGTGGTCGACGGCGAGAGCAAGGCCAAGGTCCGCCCGGTCGAGACGGGCCTCACCACCGAGGTCGTGGCCGTCGTCGCCAAGGGCGTCGAGCCCGGCGAGCAGGTGGTCACGACCGGCTTCGCACGCATCTCGGAAGGCGCGCGCCTCGTGGTCCGTGATGCCCCGGCGGCCGCGCCCGTGGCGTTTGCGCCGCCGGCCAAGGCGCGTGGCGGCAAGGGGGGCAACCGGGGCGAGAAGGGCAAGCGGCGGCGCGAGGGCGAAGCCGCCCAGTCCGGATCCGGGTCGGGGGCCACCGGGACCGCCGCCCCCGCCAGCGCCGCCCCCGCGAGTGCAGCCACGGCGACGACGCCGGCCGCCGGCGGCGGCAATCGCACCGGCGCCACGCCATGAGCGTCTCCGCGCCGTTCATCCTTCGGCCCATCGCGACCGCGCTCTTGAGCCTCGCCATCGTGCTCGGCGGCGTGCTCGGCTATCTCGGGCTTCCCGTCGCCTCGCTGCCGCAGGTCGAGTTCCCGACCATCCAGGTGACGACCGAGCTGCCCGGCGCGAGCCCCGAGACGATGGCGAACCTCGTCACCGCACCGCTGGAGCGCCAGCTCGGCCAGATCGCCTCGCTCGAGGTGATGACCTCGTCGTCCTCGCTCGGCATCAGCCAGATCACGCTGCAGTTCCGCCTCGGCCGCGACATCGATGCCGCCGGCCAGGACGTGCAGTCCGCGATCAACGCGGCCGGCTCGACGCTGCCGCGCACCCTCCCCTATCCGCCGATTTTCGCCAAGGTGAACCCGGCCGACGCGCCGATCGCGACTCTGGCGCTCACTTCCTCCACGCATTCGCTGCGCTCGCTGTCGGACCTCGCCGATACGCTGATCGCCCAGCGCCTCGCCTCCGTTTCGGGGGTCGGCCGGGTGGCGGTCGAGGGCGGCGTGAAGCCCGCCGTGCGCATCCAGGCCGATCTCTCGCGCCTCGCCGGCTACGGCCTGTCGATGGCGGATCTCCGGGCTGCGATCGTCTCGGCGAACGTGTCGGGACCGAAGGGCTCGCTCGACGGACGCGACCAGTCCTACACCATCGCCGCCAACGACCAGATCTCATCGGCCGAGCAGTACCGGCCCGTCATCGTCGCCTGGCGAAACGGGGCGCCGGTCCGGCTCGCCGACGTCGCCGAGGTCACCGACGGCCTCGAGAACAGCAAGGTCGGTGGCTGGTACAATGGCGAGACGGCCGTCGTCATCAACGTGCAGCGCCAGCCCGGCGCCAACGTCATCGCCGCCGTCGAGCGGCTGCGGGCGGAGCTTCCCCGGCTCGAGCGCGGCATGCCGGAAGGCGCCAAGCTCACGATCGTGCACGACCGCACCGAGACGATCCGCGCCTCCGTCCACGACGTGCAGTTCACGCTGGTCCTGGCGGTGGCGCTCGTCGTGCTGGTGGTTCTCCTGTTCCTCAAGTCCGTCAGCGCGACATTGATCGCCGGCATCGGCCTTCCCGTCTCGATCGTCGCGACGTTCGGCGTGATGTGGCTGTGGGGCTTCAGCCTCGACAACCTGTCGCTGATGGCGCTCACCATCGGCACCGGCTTCATCGTCGACGACGCCATCGTCATGATCGAGAACATCGTGCGCCACCTCGAGGAGGGCGAGGATCCGTTCACGGCGGCGCTGGCCGGCGCCTCGGAGATCGGCTTCACCGTGATCTCGCTCACGCTGTCGCTGATCGCGGTGTTCATCCCCCTCCTGTTCATGACCGGTCTGGTCGGACGGATGTTTCGCGAGTTCGCGCTGACCCTGTCGGTGGCGGTGGTGGTGTCGGCCGTCGTCTCCCTGACGCTCATTCCGATGCTGTGCGCGCGCCTCCTGCGGCGTCCCGGAGCCCGCGTGGCGGGGGACCGGCCGCCGGGGCTCCTCGCCCGGGTCGATGCGTGGATTGTCGATACCTACATGGCGAGTCTCGCGGTGGTCG
>JBFWQN010000139.1:0-10776 GCA_050249405.1 Hyphomicrobiaceae bacterium
GGCCACTCGTCGATGTCATCGTCGACATGGAGCGGGCCGGCATCAAGGTCGACCGCACCATCCTCTCGCGGCTGTCGTCGAGCTTCGCTCAGTCGATCGCGAGACTCGACGAGGAGGTGCAGACGCTGGTCTCCGCGCATACGGGCGGCCAGCGCTTCAACCTCGGCAGCCCGAAGCAACTCGGCGAGCTGTTATTCGACAAGCTGAAGCTGCCAGGGGGCAAGAAAACGAAAACCGGCCAGTGGGAGACGCGTGCCGGCCTGCTTGACGATCTTGCCGCCAACGAGGAGCTGCCCGACGATGCGCGGCGGCTCATCAACACGATGCTCGAGTGGCGGCAGCTCTCGAAGCTGAAGTCGACCTACACGGACTCGCTGCCCGATTATATCCACCCGGAGACCGGGCGAATCCACACGTGCTATGCGCTCGCTGCCACGACGACCGGCCGCCTCGCCTCGGCGGAGCCCAACCTGCAGAACATCCCGGTGCGCACCAAGGAAGGGCGGGAGATCCGAACGGCGTTCGTCGCCGACGCAGGATCGAAGCTCGTCTCGGCCGACTATTCGCAGATCGAGCTACGCGTGCTCGCGCACATCGCCGATATCCCGCAGCTGAAGAAAGCATTCGCCGACGGCCTCGACATTCATGCGATGACGGCCTCGGAAATGTTCGGCGTGCCGGTGAAGGACATGCCCTCGGACGTGCGCCGCCGCGCCAAAGCGATCAACTTCGGCATCATCTACGGTATCTCGGCGTTCGGGCTGGCGGCCCAGCTCGGCATCTCGAAGCAGGAGGCGGGCGAGTACATCACCACCTACTTCAAGCGCTTCCCAGGCATCCGCGACTACATGGAGCGCACGAAGAAATTCGCGCACGACAACGGCTTCGTGGAGACCGTGTTCGGGCGGCGCGTGCACTATCCCGAGATCAATACCAAGAACCCGTCGATGCGTGGCTTCCTAGAGCGCGCCGCCATCAACGCGCCGATCCAGGGCTCGGCCGCCGATATCATCCGCCGGGCCATGGTGCGGATGCCGGCGGCGCTCGCGGAGGCGCGGCTCGACGGAACAACCATGCTGCTGCAGGTGCACGACGAGCTGATCTTCGAGGCGAAGGAGGCCGAGGCCGAGCGCGCCAAGGAGGTGGTGCGCCGCGTCATGGAGAAGGCGCCGGAGCCGGCCGTCACCTTCACGGTGCCGATCCACGTCGATGCCAAGGCTGCCGACAACTGGGAGGCCGCGCACTGACAGGTGCGCGCGGACCGGTTGCGATCACTGAGGCTAGCGGCAGATCGTCATGCGGCCGTCGCGGCCGTGCCAGGCGAGATCCATGTGGAAATGATCACGATGGTAGCTGTCTGCGTGGGGGCCCAGCACAGTCGTATAGATCTGGCAGGCGCCGCCGTGCACTTGCCTCAGAAAGCCACGCGAGCGCAAATCACCCCACCACCCGCTTTTCACCATGATCCATCGGCCGTCGGCGAGCTGGAAACCCGACACGTCCAGGGCGTTTGCGTGACCATGCTCTGACAAGCGCCCCCCGTTCTGGTGATTGATCGGCCGGCAGCCGTAGGAGGCGGCAACCTTCAGCTCAACGACGGCGAGGCCGAAATGGCGCCGTGCCGCCGGTTGAACCACCTCCAATACCCATTTCTCGACAGCCGGTATCATCTCGCAACGCAGCAGGGCCGTGGGGCGCATAGCAACGCGGCCCCCCATCGCGCCGCCCATCTCGAAAGGATGAGCAACGTTGCAAGAGCCTGGGCCGCCCAGAGATGCGCGGCGCACGAGGAACGGCGAAGGTCGCGCGACACCGAGGGCGAGACAGCGCGATTCCTCGGTTCGTCGCCAGGTGTCAGGCTTGGTGACGAAGCGCGGCGCTACGCCCGCAGACGGCGGAGAGGTTCCCGAGCGACCGCAGCCCCACAGGACGACCAAGCCCATCAGCAACGCCAGGGCGGGCGTGATACGCAGTACAGACATGGCGCGAGACTTAGCCAAAAATGCTTAACGCCCGGTTAACCTTGTCAAGCCGTGAACAGAGCCTGCGCGCGGCCGGCAGCCGGCGTAACACTCCGATGCAGAAATAGCCCGGTGCGCAGGCGGAACAGTGGCGCCCATAAGAGCGGCGATGGCGGAATGTTGGCCCTGTGGTGGCCGTAACTGATGCCCGTGCCGAAAAGGCCGCTCGCCTCGCAACTGCGCGACCCGTCGCGGTGCGCTCCCATATTCGGAGGTTAAGTGCTCGTTAACCGCGAATCGCGCTCCGTGATCGTCAGCTCGGCGGTCACGGGTGCGGGGAAATGCATCTCAATCATCTCGGCAGGATCTACTTCAATCATATTCCGAAAACCGCCGGGACGAGCTTTCGCATCTGGCTCGAGCGTCTGTTCGAGGGCGATGCGATGCTGCCGATCGACCATCTTGCGGAGCTGGAGAAGACCAAAACGAGCGCGATCGCAGAGAAGCGTCTTCTGTCGGGGCATTTCGGCTGGCGCATGGTCGAGCTGGCATCCCACGCGGGGCTCGACATCGAGCCGATCACGCTCTTGCGCGAGCCGCTACTCCAATATGCCTCCGGGCGCGAGTTCGTCGGTCAACTGACCGAGGCGGACCTGTCTCGTGCCGGTGTCAGACTCGACGTCGATACTTCGTCGGGGTCGATGCTTCCGGGAGCCGACACGGCATTTGCAAACTCGACCGTCCGGCATCTGGCGCATTGGGGTACGCAGGTCGGGTCGCCGATCAGGGTCGACCGCAGCACGTTCGAGACGGCTAAGCAGCGCCTCAGCAGCCTGCGCTTCTTTGGGCTGGTCGAGGATTGGGAGCGGACGGCGGTGCTGTTCGCCGATGCGTTCGGCTTGCCGCTGCGCCGCATGCGCGAGCGCTGGAACATGTCCGGTGGAAGGCAACGGGCTGGCATCGATCCAGCCTTTGCCGAAGCGGTCCAGACCTGCTGCGCGTATGACTGCGAGCTTTACGCCTTCGCCCGCGACCTGTTCGAGAGCCGCTGGGACGCCGTCGCCAGAAAGCATGGCCTGCAACCCGATTCGCCTCCCGAGGATTTCCAAGAATCGCTGCTCCATCAGTTCCTGGCGACCGAGCGGGGCGTCGCCCGCATCGCAGACGGCACGATTCCGATCTCGAGCGGCATGATCACGGAGGGCTTTGCGTATCGGTACCGGACGCCGGAGGGGGCTTGGCAGCTCTGGTCGGGGCCCGAGCTGGAAAGCGTCATCTACCTGCCGCTCGATCGTTCGCGGCTGCTGACGCTCGACATCGACTTCCCGGTCTTCATGGGCGAGGCGATCAGGGACGGCATCCGCATCCGTATCGACGAGGAGGAGGTGGCCATCGGCCGCCACTTCCCACGTGATGCGCGGGGCAACTACTTCACGCGGCTCACGGTGTCGGTGCCGCCGGCCTGGCGCCGCCTCGACCCGCAGTACTCGGCGGTGCAGTTCATCGTTCCGCACCTCGTCGCGACCGGGCGACCCGAATTCGCCTCCGACGTGGCCTTTGCCCTCGGCGGCTCGATCGTGGTTCGCACTGCCATCACCCACTGACGCTTGGGCGGTGCCGCAAAAAAGGCGACCGCCCGGAAAGCCGCTCGAGGACTGGCCGCGATCAGGCCGCCTCGGCTTGTGCGGTCGTCATGGTGTCGCCGGCAACGGTCGTGCGACGCATGTCGCGCGGCTGGCTCTGATCGTAGCGGCGCACTCGATGCAGCACCTGCCGGTTGTCCCACATGACGAGGTCGTGCAGCTGCCACTTGTGGGAGTAGACGTACCGCGGGGCGGTGGCGTGCTCGGTGAGGTCGCGTAGCAGGATGCGAGCTTCCGGCGTGGTCATGCCGAGGATCGTGCCGGCGTGCGAGGACAAGTAGAGCGATTTCCTTCCCGTGACGGGATGCGTCCGCACCAGCCGCTGGCGGACGGGCTTGAACATTGCCTTCTCCTCGTCCGTGAGCTCGGTGAAGCCCAGCGAGCCGCGGCTATACATCAGCGAGTGCTCGCAAATCATGTCGGCGATCTCGGCCTTCGTCTCGGCATCGAGATCGTCGTAGGCGGCGCGCATGTCGGCGAACTCGGTGTTGCCGCCCTTCGCGTTGAGCACCCGGCACGACAGGAGCGAGTACTTCGCAGGGATAGCCCGGAACGAGCTGTCCGAGTGCCACAGCATATTGCCGAGATTGAACAAATGCTGGCGGCTGTCCTTCGGGAGAGGCCTGCCGTCCTTGCCGAGATTCGAGACGTCGTTCATGCCCTCGGGCAGCCGCTTGTCCTTGTCCTTGGTGATGTTGCCGCCGCGTGCATTCTCGAGCGGTCCGAAATTGCGGGAGTAGCCCTGCTGCTGCTCGTCGGTGATCCGCTGATCGTGAAAGACGAGCACGGCGTATTTGTCCATGCCGGCCTCGATCGCGGCGACCTCGTCTTTCGTCAGCGGCCTGGTGAGATCGACGCCGGAGACCTCGCCGGCGAAGACGGGCGTGAGCTGGCGGATGCTGATGGCCATAGGGACGTGACCTCCTCGTGGCATTGTCTCTGAGCGCCAAGGCTAGGACATCCAGCGGCGCGCGCAAGAGTGTGAGATGAGAAGCGCAGCGGGACGCGGCAGCGCTAGCGGCGCCCGGTAAATCCACCCACGGTGTCGATCGCCGCCCAGTTGCTTTGACACAGCGAAAAAGCGACACACAGCAACCAGACGTTGGACGGCAGCGCCATCCAGACCACGAGCGCCGTCACGGCCACCCCGAACCCTGCCACCACACGCAGCGACCATGCCGGACCCAGCAGCGGTGCGAGCCATGCCTCCAGCGTGCGGCCGCCATCCAGCGGGAACGACGGGAGAAGGTTGAACACAAGCAGCCAGAAGTTGATCCCGGCGAGAGTCAGCAACGCCACGACGAGCATGGGCTTGCCGAGACCGAAGGCCTGCTCCGCCAGGAAGCCGAAGCCTTTCCACAGTGCCAGGTTCGCCGCGGGGCCGGCCAGGAAGATCACTGTCCGTGCGAGAACCGACCTTGGCAGTGCGCTCGAGAACCGTGCCACGCCCCCGAGCCCGCCGATCTCGATCTCGGAGGTGCCGACCTTCCACAGCCGAGCTGCAGCCATGTGCCCGACCTCGTGCAGAAGGATCGAGGCGAGCACGCCGATCATCACGAGGATGCCGGCGGACATGTCCTGGGTATTGCCGGTCGTGAAGTATCGATAGCTGAATATGATCAGGATGAGCACGAAGATCATGTCGAGAAAGATCGGGACGCCTCCGATCCGGCCGAGCTCGAGGCGCGTATTCATATTGGCTCCTGTGAGATAGTTCGGCCGGGCTCGACGGCTCCTTGCCGGGCATGGCCACGACACTTGCTCGGCGCCTACCTATCACGCCCGCCTCCGCGCGGACATTGGCGCAGACGGCAATCACGCAGAGTTTCAACCGGCGCCGGCCAGCTCGCGCGCTTTCGGGGGTGGCGCCGACGAGCGGGCAGCCTCGGCGACGAGGCGAGCGGATGCGGCCTCGATGGCGTCCTGCACCTTCACCCTGATCTGTCCGCGAGGCAGCCCCGGCGGAATGGGCTCAAGGATCTCGACGACGATGGTGCCGGGATAGCGGGACATGCTGTTGCGCGGCCAGAACAGCCCGGAATTGAGAGCCAGTGGCACGAGGGGCACGCCAAGGGCATCGTAAAGGGCGATATAGCCCGGCTTGTAATCGGGCTCGGCACCAGGCTCGCGGCGTGTGCCCTCGGCGAAGATCAAGACCTCGCGGCCCTCGGCCACTTTGGCTTTCGCATCGCCGATCATGGTCTTGAGGGCAGCCGCGGCCCGCTCGCGGCGCACCAGGATGTGCTCGAACTTGACGCAGAACCAGCCGTAGAGCGGGATGCGCGCCAGCTCCGCCTTGAGCACGATGGCCGGGTCGCGGAACAGCGGGATCAGCGCGAACGTATCCCAGGCCGACTGGTGCTTGGCGACGATCAGGCAGGCACCGGCTGGAATATGCTCGCGCCCGCGCACCTCCATGCGAATGCCGCAGATGACCCTGAGAAGCCAGAGGCACACGAGAGCATGCATTCTGAGACCCTGCATGGCCCACGAGCGCGGCCCTGCCAGAAGCCAGATGCCGAAAAGCATCATCAGGGCGGTGACGGCATAGAATGCGATGTTGAAGAGCGCAGCGCGCCAGCCGATGCTCATGGCGCGGTCCGGATGCTCATCGACGCCGAGGGGATGCCAGCCGGCGGCAACGCCCGCACAGCCGGCTGCGGGCGATCCATCAGCCGGGCCAAGGCCAGCCTGGTGGCGGCGCCGATGAACTTCACGTACTCGCTGGCGAGAAGGCGGACCGTCGGCCCGTGCTGCCACCAGACCTCCGGCCGGCGGCTGCGCGCCGGCATCACGGGATACGGCACCAGGGTCACGTCAGGCATGCTGCGACCAAACTCGGCGATGCCGCGCGGCAAGTGGTAGCTCGAGGTGACCACGATGAGGCTCGCGAAACCGTGCATACGCGCCCAGTTGCGCGCCTCGTCGGCGTTCCCGCTCGTATTCAGGGCATCGTGGCCGATGTCGACACAACAGCGGACGAGCGCCTCGCGGGCCTGGTCGTCGCCGTGGATGCGTCGCTTGAGCTCGGTCGGAACGCGAGTGGTCGGATGCACCCCCGAGATGAGGAGCCGCCGCGCCCGACCCTCGATCATCAGGCGGACGCCGGTGGCAATGCGCTCCTCGTCCCCGGTCAGCACGACGATGGCATCGGCCCGGACGTCCGCCGCCGGTGCCAAGCTGCGGACGGTCGCGGCAAAGGCCACGAAACCCACCGCACCGACGGCGAGGCCGGCGATGGTGGCTGCCATGACTGCGCGTACGACTTTTGCCATATCTCGCCGCCGAGCCCTGCTCCAATGCCCGCCGGGCGGCCCGGTGCGGCCGGCGAGATTCAGCTGTTCGACACAAATTGTGCATTGTGCCGTCAGCATGGCAAGCGCTGTTCAATTCCAATGGTGGATGACTGGTTGCCCCGGGCGCGGGCTTTCTGTCGCGGCTGAATTGGGGCTTGCGCCGACTGGCTGGGTACCCCGTAACCGGCGCCATGTCACGCGGAGGAGCCGATGGACTGGACGGCGCAGGTGTTCAATTACTGCGAGCGCGGCCTCGATCCCGCTTTCTGGGCCGAGCCGCTCAACGCCCTCAGCAATGCCGCCTTCCTGCTGGCCGCCGGGCTGACCGCGCAAAGGCTACAGGCGCTCCCCGAGGCTGCGCCGAACGATTGGCGGGAGCGGGGCAATCGGCTCGTGCTGTGGACGCTGGTGTTGCTGGTGATTGCCATCGGCACCGGCAGCTTCCTGTTCCACACGCTGGCCACGCGCTGGGCGCTCATCGCCGACGTCGGGCCGATCACCGGCTTCATGGTCGTCTACCTGGCCTATGCCTTGCGCACGCTCGTTGGCCTGGGATGGCTCACCACCCTCGCCATTCTGCCGGCGTTCGTCGCTGCTGGTGCGATTGGCGGCGAGGTGACGTGCTCCGGCGGTGCAGATGCGTCGGGGGCGGCGGAGCCGTGTCTCAACGGCTCGCTCGGCTATCTCCCCGCCCTGCTGTCACTCTGGATCATCGGGCTCGTGCTGGTAAGTCGGGGCAATGCGCAGGGCCGCCACCTGCTGGGGGCCGGCGCCGTGTTCCTCGTCTCGATCCTGCTTCGTACACTCGACCGCGACGCCTGCGCTGCGACACGCCTGCTCGGGCATGCGCGCGGCACGCACGTCTTCTGGCACCTGCTCAATGGGCTGACGCTCTACCTGCTGCTCGATGCTGCCGTCAGAAGGCACATCGAGGATCTCAACAGGGATCGCGCCCCGGATCGAAAATCGACATGACCTCGCTCTCGCGCGGCAGGCCGCGGCGGAGCCGCTTCGCCTTGGCGAGGGCGAACGGCGCGACAGCGACCAGCTCCTCCATGATCGAGGGCGGCAGCTTCAGGCCGGCAGCGCTCGCCGCCGCCTCGGCGCGGGCCCGGACGGCCGGCTCGACCTGCGAGGTGTCCGGCACCCACGGTCTCGGCTCGAGCGGAGCGGGAGGTGTGCCGACGACGAGGCTCGGACGGCGCTTGTAGAGCCCGGTCGCCCGCTCGAAGGCGTGGCCGGCGCGCAGCACTTTCGCGTCCTCGAAGGGGCGACCGGCGATCTGCAGCGACAGCGGCAAGCCTGCGGCGTTGAAGCCGGCGAGCAGGGCCAGCGCTGGTGCGCCCGTGCAGTTGAAGGGCGACGTCAGGTTCGGTCGCTGCCAGAAAGACAGCGAGTTGTGCCGGTCGAGGCGCGGTGCGGCCGACGTGTTGGCAGTCACGAGCAGGTCGAAGCGCCGGTAGATGGGGCGCATTTCCTCCAGAATAAGCCGCCGATGGCGCCCGGACGTCACGCAGTCCTCGGCCGTGAACAGGCAGGCGGCGAGCGCGCGGGCGCGGAAGTCCTGGCCGAACGCCTCCGGCCGCGCGATCAGCTCCGGCAGGTGCAGCGAGAACAGCTCGCTTTCCGCTGTCACGACCTTCACGTCCGAGTAGGCCTGCAATGGCCGGAGAGTCACGTCCTCCAGGGTCGCGCCGAGATCGCGCAGCACGGCGAGGGCGCTTTCCATGGCGGCGGACAACTCGGGATCGGCGGCGAGATCACGCTCCCAGAAGTGACGGACGACGCCGATGCGGAAGCCCTTGATGCCGTCCTCGAGCCCGGCGGTGTAGCTGCCTCGTGGCCGCGGCGAGGACGCCGGATCGGCGGGGTCGTGCCCGGCGATGCAATCGAGGATGAGCGCGCAATCCTCGGAGGTGCGTGCCATGGGCCCGCAGTGATCGTAGCTGTAGGAGTTGGGGATCACGCCTGCCCGGCTGACGAGGCCGTACGTGGGCTTGAGCCCCGCAATGCCGCACAGGCCCGCCGGCCCGCGGATCGAGCCGCCCGTATCGGAGCCGAGGCTCAGCGGCACGAGGCCAGCTGCGAGCGCTGCTCCCGAGCCCGACGAGGAGCCGCCTGTGAAGTGCGCCGTGCTCCAGGGATTGCGTGCGGGTGGCCACGGAAGGTCGAAAGAGGGGCCGCCATGCGCAAACTCGTGCGTCGCGAGCTTGCCGGTGAGCACGGCGCCGGCCCCCTTGAGGCGTGCCACGCAGGTGGAGTCCTTGGCCGGGACGCGGTCGATGTTCGTGCGCGAGTGGCCGGAGGTGAGCACGCCGGCCGTGTCGTAGATGTCCTTCACCGCGAACGGCACGCCGTGCAACGGGCCGCGTCTGCCGCCGCGGGCGATCTCGGCCTCGGCCGCGCGCGCGGCGTCCATAGCGGACTCGTCCGTGCGCGTGATGAACGCGTCGAGCTGCGGCTGCAGCGCTTCCGTGCGGGCGATCAGGGCCGCCGTGTACTCGACCGGCGAAAGCTTCCGTGCCGCGATGAGGCCGGAGGCGTCGGCGAGTGTCAGATCGTGGAGTGCAGCGGGTGTGTCGGGCATGGGCGCTTTCTCCGAGGCTGCCACAGGATAGGCAGACCAGCCCGCCCGCGCCAACCTCTGTCCACCAGTCTCGGCGGTAGAAGTTTCGAGCAGTGCATGCCGGTTTTTCGTGACTGGAGGAGAATTCTCATTCGCGAGAGTTTCAGGACTTGTCCGATTTTCCCGATCAGGGTGCGCATTGCGCGGCTCAAGGGGAGCCGACATGATCGAGTCGCGGTGTTTCAGGAGGAATTGCTCATGACGCTTGCGGCAATCGGCGCGCCACGCACTGACACATCTCAAGCAAGTGACGTCGTCGCTGCAGCCCGGCGGTTGGCGCCGATGGTGCGGTCCGCCCGCGACGAGGCCGAGGCGATGCGCCGGACGCCGCCAGCGGTGGCGAAGGCCCTCACCGACGCGGGCCTCTACCAGATGTTCCTGCCGCGATCCGTGGGTGGCCTCGAGCTGCCGCCGCTCACGGCGTTCGAGGCCATCGAGGAGCTTTCCCGCGCCGACGGCTCGGTCGGCTGGTGCGCCATGATCGCCTCCGACATCTCGCAATTCACCGGGTGGCTCGCGACGGATGTCCTGCGGGACATGTGCGGCAATCCAGCCGATCTGCGGGCTGCCGGCTCGCTCAGGCCGCAGGGCAAGGCTCGGGCCGTCTCGGGTGGCTATCGCGTGAGCGGTCAATGGAACTTCGCCAGCGGCATCCGGCATGCCAACTGGCTCTATTCCCCTTGCTTCGTCATGGACGGCGAGAAGCCGGCACAGACTCCTGCCGGCGGGCCCCGGGTCCGTGCCATGTGGCTGCCGATAGAGCAGGCCCGCATCGTCGAGACGTGGTCGACACTGGGCATGCGCGGCACCGGCAGCGAGGATTTCGCGATCGACGACGTTTTCGTCCCCACGGAACGCACCTGCTTTCTCGGCGAGCCTCCGGTCGAGACGGGCCCGCTCTACCGGCCGCGCATGCTGCTGACGTTCCTGTGGACCGGCACGGTCGGAAATGCACTCGGCATTGCCCGCGGCGCCATCGACACGTTCATCGAGCTGGCCGAGAACGAGGCCTCGACGGGCTCACCCGCGCTCCTGCGGGACCGGCCGGCCGTGCAGTCGCGGCTTGCCGAGGCGGAAGCGATCCTCAACGCAGCCCGGGCGTACGTCGTCTCTGCGGTAGGAACGGCGTGGGATGCCATCGCGTCGGACGAGCCGGATCCCACACGCAAAATCGCCCAGGCACGACTGGCGATCACGCATGCCATGCACGAGGCCGTCCGAGTGGTCGACATGGTGTTCCATGCGGCCGG
>JBFWQN010000140.1:0-10741 GCA_050249405.1 Hyphomicrobiaceae bacterium
TCAACGCCGCACGCACGTCCGGGTTTCCGAGTGCCGCCGACCTGCTTGCCATCCGATTGGACCACGCCTGCATCATAGTCTCCTCCTGCGGCGGCCAAGGCCGCCTGCATCGAGCGGTGGCCCCGCCGGGAAGCTCGGCGGTTGTCGAGCTTCCCGGCGAGTTCACCCCGCGGCTGACCCGAAGGCCAGATACGGTTGCCAACGCCCTCGTGAAAGGGATCTGCGAGGCATGGGCGGGCGGCGTCGCCGCGCCTCCGCCTCGGTCGTATTTGTCCTGTGCTCGACCCCGAGGCTCTGCAGGATCATGCCGAGCTCGGACGCATGCACTGCATTGAGCACGCCGCGCACAGTCGGATCGAGCAACGCCTTCAGCTCGACGTTCCGCCGATCCACGGCGAGGATGCTGACCGGAGAGAGCGCGCGGCATGTCGCAACGTGCGTGCCCGCACAGTCGACGATCAGCAGCTGCCTCGGCTCGGCGATCCTCAGGACGGTCGCCCCGCGCGCCGGCTTGCGCTCCAGCACCAGACGACCGCTTTCGACGAGATAGTAATGGCCCGCACGATCACCGACCTCGAACAGCGTCGCGGCAGCGGGCAGATGGCGGCGCACGGCCATCGGTGCAAGAAGGTCGACGAGCCAGTCGGCCGAGTTGGCGCATGCCGAGCCGTCGGCGTTCCATCCGGGTTGCGACCACGCCGCGCGCCGATGCGCAATCTCGGCCTCGACACGTCTCGCGGAAGAAAAGGTCATGATGCCCTCTGTACTCATTACGCGAGCAACCGCCGACCGACACCCCAGTGCCGACCAGTTGGCACTTCGAGCGAACGGAGCCTGCACAGCTTGTTAAGGAATTCACCTCTGTCCCAACCATCCCAGCTGCAGGGAGCTTAGCGGCACGCGACGGCGCCACGAAAGCTGGTGAATGGTCCACCGCCGTTCGGCCAGTGGCGCCGGCCGGCCCCCTGTGCACGGTGCGTATGAGAGCATCGGAGGCGGCCGTGCTATCAGGATCAGCGGGCGGCGAAAGAGCCTCCGACCGCGAGACTTGGTGCAAGAAGCGCGTAAAACACATCGGGCGATGATGAACCGACGACCGACTGACCGTTCGGCCATGCCCTCCAGCGTCTGGCTCGAGGCGCTGCATGATCTGCGCCAGCCCATACAGGGTGCCCTGCTGCTGCATGCCGCCGCCGAGGCCGCCCCTCGGCTCGAGCGGCAGCGCGCCGGACGGCTCCTGGAAGCCACCCTCGCAGGGCTCAGCGAGATGGTCGATTGCCTGGCGCACGTGAACCGGCTCGAGATCGGCCTGGCTGCATTGGCTCCTGCCCCATGCGATCTCGCGCACGTGCTCACTGCCACCATCGCGAGCCTTGCCGGGGTGGCTGGCGTCACGGAGGCCGCTATCGAGATCGATGAGGGCCTGCCCCACGTCGTCGCCGATCCGCACGTGCTCGATCGCTTGATGCTGGCTCTGCTGGGCACAGCGCTTGCAGCCAGGCCGCGGTCGCTCCGCGTGGGAGCCAGACGGGCATCGGGCCACGTCATGCTCGAGCTGATCGCGGAAAGGCTCTGCAGCCGGCCAGTGGCAAGGGCGCATACTTCGTGGAGCTTCCGCCAGCGCCCGGAGAGGGACCCGAGCGGCTTTATGCGCCCGGCCTCACGCTGGCGAGACGCCTGGCGGCAAGCGCCGGCCTGACGATCGTTCACCAGCCATGCGACGGCGGCTCCGCCCTCGTGCTCGCCCTTCCGGTCGCCGGCGGTGCCGTCTGATCGTGATTGCCCGGCTCCGCCCGCCCCAGCCTCAGTCGGCGAACTGGCGGCCCAGCGCCGCGGCTTGCGCCCGATTGCTCGAGCCGGTGACGCGCAGGATGGATGTCACATGCATTTTGACCGTGCCTTCGGAGATCGACAGCGCATGCGCGATCCGCTTGTTGCTGAGCCCCCGCGCAATCAGCTTCAGCACGTCGCGCTGCCGATCGGTCAAACCGGCGAGCGCGGGATCACCGTTAGCCACTGACAATTCCGCACCCTCCGGCGGCAGATCGGCCAGGCAGGGCGGCACGTAGATCGTGCCTGCCATGATGTTGCGCACGTGCTCGACGAGAGCCGGCGTGGTCGTATTCTTGACGATATAGCCGTGCGCACCCGCCGCCAGCGCGGCCAGGATGTCCTCGCGTGCCTCGGAAGCGCTGAGAACCACGAGGCGAACGTCCGGACGCTTACGGCGAACTTTGGAGAGAAGCTCGATTTTGCACAGCCCCGGCATACCAAGGTCGAAGATGGCAACCAGCAGCCGCGGATCATCGAGCTGCGCCAGGGCTTCCTCGAACGAGGCGGCCTCCAGAACAGCTTCCAGCCTCAATGACCGGCGGAGAACCTGCGCCAGTCCATACCGAAAAACCTCGTGATCGTCGGCGATCAGCAACGCGCCCATGTCCGTCAAGGTGCCCGCTCCCCTGGTCTCGGGACCGTCCGTGACCACCAGCAGGACGTCCCCGGGCGTAAACGCCGACCTGTCTGTTCGGTTCCGTCGGGGGAAAAGAAAAATGCCGGTACCGCCATCCTCGCCCGCACGAGGGGGGGCTACGGTGACAGCCGCCATGTCTCCGGCACCGCATGAAGCCCGGCATGACATCCGGGCCGGGTCGAAAGCTGCTTCTCAGAGCGTCGCCCCGGTGCCGAGGATCACGGTCGCCTGCGACGAGAGAACGCCGCCGTTGCCATGGGCGATGGCGGTCGTCGCTCCCGCCACCTGACGCTCGCCGCACTCGCCCCGCAACTGCCGGACGGCCTCGATCAGCAGAAAAAGGCCGTACATGCCGGGATGGCAGTAGGAGAGACCACCGCCGTTGGTGTTGACCGGCAAAGCCCCACCCGGCGCGATCCGGCCCCCCTCGACGAAGCGGCCCCCCTCGCCCTTCGGGCAGAAGCCGAGATCCTCGAGGAAGAGGATCGTGTTGATCGTGAAGGCGTCGTAGAGCTCGAGCACATCGATGTCTTTCGGTGCGAGCCCAGCCATCGCGTAGGCGACCTCGCCCGAGCGCTTCGCCGCCGTGTGGGTGAGGTCGGGCATCGACGAGATCGAGGCATGGCCGATCGCCTGGCCGGTGCCGAGCACATAGGCCGGAGCTTTCCGCAGCGAGCGCGCCCGCTCTGCCGAGGCGACCACGATGGCCCCGCCGCCGTCGGTCGACAGGCAGCAGTCGCGCACGGTGAAGGGCGTGCTGATGGGGCGCGCCGACAGCACGCCCTCGATGGTGAGCGGCTTGCGGTCCCAGGCCGCCGGGTTGAGCTGAGCCCATTTGCGGGCCGCCACCGCAACCTCGGCCATCTGCTCGCGACGGGTGCCGTAGGCGTGCATGTGGCGCCGCGCAGCCATCGCGTAGGCGCTCGCCGGCAGGAATGGCTTGAAGGGCGTCTCGTAGGGATTGATCTCACGCACCGAGGCCTGCTTGCGGCCGACGCTGCGTTGGGTCGAGCCGTAGGCGATGACGGCGACCGAGCAGAGGCCGGCCTCGATGGCCGCCTGTGCCTGCGCCACGTGGTACTCGAACGACGAGCCGCCGACGATGGTCGAGCCGATGAACGGCGCGTCGATGCGCAGATACTCGGAAAGCGAGAGCGCCGAGGTGCGCGCCTGCGTCGTCGCCGAGAAAAGCCCATCCACGTCGGAGAGCCTCAGTCCGCAATCGTCGAGCGCACGCACGATCCCCTGCGCCATCAGGTCGATGGGGGTGAGCCCTTCAGCCACCTGACCGAGATCGGATTCCGCGACGCCGACGATGGCCGCGCTGCCGCGCCGCGACGTCGCCGGCGGCTTGCGCACCGATGGTGCCGGCAGCGGGGCGGGGCTCGTCGGTGCGCCGGGCGCGCCCGCCTCGGCCGGCAAGAAGACCGGCACCGGCTCGGCGTCGCCTCCCGCGCGATGCGTACGGAAGCGCACCCGCATGCCGATGGCGACGCTGTCGGGAGCCACGTCCTCCACGCGGCTCATCAGCCGGAAGCCCTCGTCGAGATCGATCAGCGCAACGTTGTAGGCCGCCCCCTCGACCGGATGCACGACGGTCGTCGACTGCACCGTCCCGAGACCGCTCGCGATGCGCCACTCGAGCCGGGTCGATCCACTGAACGGGCAGACGAGCCGCGGATAGAACACGGCGCGCCCCGCCTCCGGGCTCCACTGGTAGGCCAGCTCGCCCTTGTCGAGGTGGGCGAGATAGATGGCATGCGGAGAGGCAGGTGCGGTCATGACAGTCACCGTTGCAGACAGGTGATCGGAGTGCGGCAGGTGCCGGCACTGGTCAGCGCTTCATCTCGATCTCGATGAACACGAACTCGAAGTCGTTGGCGTTGACCACGTTATGCTCGACACCCTCCCGGCGGGCATAGGGCTTGCCGGTGACCAGGTCGGCGGTGCGGGACGTGCCGCCCGGCTCCTCGAGCAGCAGCTTGCCAGTGGACATCGGCACGACGATGTAGTCGTGGCCGTGCCGGTGCCAGCCGGTCTCCGCCCCTGGGGCGAAGCGCCACTCGGTGGCAATGGCGCGGTCGTCGTCGAGCAGAACGGTCGGCTGGGCCATGGGACGCTCATCGGTTGCTTTCCTGGTTGGCGGCGCCGGGCTCGCCGGCTGCCGGAGTCCATGGGGCATTGAGATCGAGATTGCAGGAGGGGCAATGTGCCTTCTCCCGGATCGAGAGGCGGCCGGTGCCGAACGGCCCCTTCCGCCACATGATCGAGCTGTGGCAGCCCGGACAGACGGCCCCACCGCGGGCGAGCGTGGCGATGACCAGGAGCGCCACGCCACTGATCAGCAAGACAGCGGGAACCACGCCATACCCGATGTTCCACGCGCTCGCCATGAGGGCCAGGACGAGCAGCGGGATCGCCGCCGAGATGCACGTGATGTAGATGCGACGGATGCGGCGGAAGCCATCGTTGGGGGTGTAAGGGGCACCTGCATCCGTCACGTGCGGCTCCGTCAATAGCTTTTCGGGAGGCCGAGCTGGCGCTCGGCGATATTCGACATGATCAGCTCGCGGCTGATCGGCGCGATGCGTGTCAGCATCACCTCGCGCAGGTAGCGCTCGACGTGGAACTCCTTCGAGTAGCCCATGCCACCGTGGGTGAGGATCGCCGTCTCGCACGCCTCGAAGCCCGCCTCGGCCGCGAGATACTTTGCGGCATTCGATTCGATGCCGCACGGCTGCTTGGCATCGTAGAGGCTGGCCGCCTTGAACACCATGAGGTCGGCGGCGGCGAGGTTCATCCAGCACCTGGCGAGCGGATGCTGGATGCCCTGGTTCTGCCCGATGGGACGACCGAACACGACGCGGTCCTTGGCATATTGCGTGGCCCGCTTCAGCGCGGCCCGCCCGAGCCCTACCGCCTCGGCAGCGATCAGGATGCGCTCCGGGTTCATGCCGTCGAGGATGTAGCGAAAGCCCATGCCCTCCTCGCCGATCCGGTCCTCGACCGGCACCGGCAAGCCGTCGAAGAACACCTGGTTCGAGTCCACGGACTTGCGGCCCATCTTCTCGATCTCGCGCACCTCGACGTACTTGCGGTCGAGCGTCGTATAGAAGAGCGAGAGGCCCTCGGTCGGCTTTTTCACCTGGTCCAGGTCGGTGGTGCGGGCGAGCAGCAGCACCTTGTCGGCAACTTGGGCGGTGGAGATCCAGATCTTCTGCCCATCCACGCGGTAGCGGTTGCCTTCGCGCGTCGCCTTGGTCTTGAGGCGCGTCGTGTCGAGGCCGACGTTGGGCTCGGTCACGGCGAAGCACGATTTCTCCTTTCCGGCCATGAGTGGCGGCAGGAACCGGCGCTTCTGCTCCTCGGTGCCGTGCACGACGACCGGGTGCAGGCCGAAGATGTTCATGTGGACGGCCGAGGCGCCCTGCATGCCGGCGCCCGACTCGGCGATCGTCTGCATCATGAGCGCCGCCTCGGTGATGCCGAGGCCCGAGCCGCCGTACTCCTCCGGCATGGCGATGCCGAGCCAGCCGTCGGCCGCCAGCGCCTGGTGCAGCTCGGAGGGGAAGCCGCCCTCGCGGTCCTTCCTCAGCCAGTAGTCGTCGCCGAAGCGCTGGCAGATCCTCTCGATCGCACCGCGGATCTCGATCTGCTCGGGGGTGAATGTGAAATCCATCGTTGCCTCTTCTGTCTCCCCTCCCCCTTGGCGGACCGGGCGAGGGGGGAGAATTCGCTCACGCAGCGCCCGCGACGCCGTCCTTGATCAGCTTTGCTATCTCTGCCTCGCCATAGCCCGCAAGGGCCAGCACGCTTTCGGTGTCGCTTCCGGCCGGCTTCGGCGGGGTGCCGAGCTCGGGTCGTGTGCGGGAGAACCGGGGCGCGGGAGCGGGTTGCTGCACGCCGTCGCGGGTGACGAACGTCGCGCGCTCCGCGTTGTGGGGGTGCCGCGTCACCTCCGAGATCGACAGGACCGGTGCGAAGCAGGCATCGCTTCCCTCGAAGACCTGCTCCCACTCGGCCCTGGTCTTGGACTTGAACAACTCCGTGAAGCGGGCCCGCAGCACCGGCCAGCCGGCCCTATCGTGCTGCGCGGGAAGCGCCTCGCCGTCGAGGCCGAGGCGCTCGAGGAGATCGGCATAGAAGCGCCGCTCGATGGAGCCGATCGACACGTAGCGGCCGTCCCGCGTCTCGTAGACGTCGTACCAGGGCGCACCGGTGTCGAGCATGTTGGTGCCGCGCGCCTCGCGCCAGATGCCCTCCGACCACATGCCGTGGAACATGGCCATCAGGCTCGCGGCGCCATCCACCATGGCGGCGTCCACCACCTGGCCCTTGCCCGAGCCGCGCGCCTCGAGAACGGCGCACACCACGCCGAAAGCGAGGTACATGCCGCCGCCGCCGAAATCGCCGACGAGGTTCAAGGGATGTTGCGGGCGCTCGCCGGCACGGCCCAGATGCTCGAGCACGCCGGCAAGCGCGATGTAGTTGATGTCGTGGCCGGCGCGCTGCGCCATCGGGCCTTCCTGGCCGAAGCCTGTCATGCGGCCGAAGACGAGGCGCGGATTGATTGCAGCCAGCACCTCGGGCCCGAGGCCCAGCCGCTCCATGACGCCCGGCCGGAAGCCTTCGATGATGGCATCCGCATTTTTGACCAGCCGCTTGACGGCCTCGACCGCCTCCGGCCGCTTGATGTCGAGAGCAATGGTCTTGCGTCCGCGTCCCATGACCTCGAACGCGGGGGTGCGCTCGACGCCGAGGTCGGCCTTCTCGCGGCGGTCGACGCGGATCACCTCGGCGCCCATGTCCGAGAGCATCATGGCGCAGAACGGCGCCGGGCCGATGCCGGCCATCTCGATCACCCTGACGCCGCGCAACGGTCCCATGTCGCATCCTCTCCGCTGTGTGAGTGCGCTTTCAATGCCTCGTACGGCCAGCCGTGCCAAGGCCGGCCGGTGGTCAAGGAAGTCTAAAGGCTAACCCGAGCCGGCAAATCTTTCTCAATACGCTCTGTGTTCTTCTCCGGCGACGGGCTCGGTGAGAATTGCAGGTACGCGTGAGCAAGAGTGGTTCGGCATCGGTTGGGACGAGGCGCGCCGGGGGCGGCGGCGCCCTGCGCCGCATTGCGCGTGCGCTCGGCGGCCCGGATGGCCAGCCGCCTGCTATTCCCCCCGCCCGCACGGCCGGCGGCTCGCTCCTCCTGCCGCTGCTCGCGCTCGGCACGGTGTCGCTGTTGACGGGCCTGTTCCTGATCGATCTTCCCCTCGGTCCAGCCCACGTCGCCCTCGTCAGCGGCGTGGGGCTCACCGGCGCCGCCGTGATCGCAAGCTTCGTCCAGCGCCTCGACAGGCCGCGCGATACCGGCGCTCTCGACCGTTTCCAGACGCTGAGCGAACGGCTCGAGATCGGAATCGAGCGGCTGAAGGACCTGCAGTGGGAGCTTTCGGATAACGAGACCCGCTACCGCGATCTGCTCGACAGCCAGAACGACATCATCACGCGCACCGATACGCGCGGCCGCCTGACGTTCGTCAACCGGGCCTTCTGCCGGACGTTCGGCGTCGAGGCCGGCGCGGTGCTCGGCACGGCATTCACCGTCGACGTGCTCCAGCACGATGGCCCGGGACGCTCGCCGCCCGAGCCCGGCCGGCGGCAGCGGTTCGACGAGCTGGTCCTGACGGCCGATGGCGCGCGCTGGTTCGCTTTCGAGCAGCACGCGATCACGGCCGAGGACGGCAAGGTCCGCGAGATCCAGCTTCTCGGCCGCGACGTCACCGAGCAGCGGCGCACCCAGGCGGCACTCGCCGAGGCGCGCGACCAGGCCGAGGCGGCGAACCGCGCCAAATCGCGGTTTCTCGCCGCCATGAGCCATGAGATCAGGACGCCGATGAACGGCATACTCGGCATGACCAATCTGCTGTCGGAGACGCCACTCACCGCCGAGCAGCGCTCCTATGTCGACGCCGTGGATCTCTCGGCCAAGAACCTTCTCACCATCATCGACGAGATCCTCGATCTCTCGAAGATCGAGGCGGGGAAGCTCGAGATCCACCCTGCCCATTTCCCTCTCGACGAGTGCCTGCAGAGCGTGATCGAGCTCATGCATCCGCGCGGACGCGAGAAAGGCCTCGATCTGGCGTGGCGCATCGAGCCGGACCTCCCCCGCGTCGTCATCGGCGACGAGACCCGCATCCGCCAGGTCCTGCTCAATCTCGTCGGCAACGCCATCAAGTTCACCGATGCCGGCGGCGTCGCGGTGCGGGTGCGCCGACACCTTCTGACCGAGCCGTTCGCACCCGCCGACAGCCGCGCGGAGGCCCCTCGCCGCCTCGGCATCGAGATCGAGGTCACCGATACGGGCGCCGGCATCGCGCCCGACCAGATCCAGAACCTGTTCGCCGAGTTCGAGCAGGCAGACGACGTCGTCAGGCGGAAGAGGTCGGGAACGGGTCTCGGCCTCGCCATCTCACGTCGCCTGGCCCGCGCGATGGAAGGCGACATCGAGGTGCGCAGCGTACGCGGCCAAGGCTCGACGTTCACGGCGCGACTGGTGCTCACCGCGCCATCCTCGGCCCGGCCGGTGCTGCAGGCTCCCCCGGGCCGGCGCTCGCGCCTGGTGCTGATCGTCAGCGATCGCGTGCAGCAACGCGCCCTGATGCAGGAGACCCTGCTTTCGCTCGGCGTGCCGAGCGAGATCGCGAGCATCGCGGGCTCTGCCGAGACGATGGACCGGGCGCGCCGCTCCGGCCTGGCGTTCGATACGGTGATTGCCGACGCCGAGCAGGGGGCCGAGGCCATCGGTCGGCTGATCGCCGACGCGCGGCAGCAGGATGGGCGCGCGCCACGCACCATCCTCGTCGTCGACCAGCCGGGAGGAGGCCGGCTCGAGGCCTTCCGGTCGGCAGGCTGCGATGCCTATCTCGTGCGCCCGGTCAGGCCACTTTCGCTGGTCACCCAGCTGGCGCTCGACAAGGCGCCGGACCGGCCGGCCGAGCCGACCGCGCCGCGTCCCGCCACGCCACGTGCGACGGCGCCGAAAGGCCGGCGCATCCTGCTGGTCGAGGACAACGACATCAACGCGCTGCTGGCCCGCCGCATGAGCGAGAAGGCCGGCTGCGCGGTGCACCATGCGCCATCGGGCCCCGCGGCGCTCGTCTGGTGCGAGGAGCTGCTCGCCGGCATCGAGACGGTCGATCTCGTGCTCATGGACATCCACATGCCCGAGATGGACGGCTTCGAGACCGCGCGCCGGACCAAGCGCCTGTTCGCCTCACGCGGCCGCGTCGCGCCGCCGATCGTGGCCCTCACGGCCAATGCCTTCGCGGAGGACAGGAAGCGCTGCCTCGAGGCCGGTCTCGACGACTATCTGGCCAAGCCCTTCGACCGGGCCGAGCTCGAGGCACTGCTCGAGAAATGGTGCTCCACCCAAGATGCACCCCGGGACGGCTCCCTCGACGGCTACGCCGCCTGACGGCGGCCTCCGGCAGCAAGTTGTCGTTCGAGGCTATCAATTAGGGCATCGGCGGCCCACGTCGCAGTGCCCGTGCGTCATCGCGCGCGGAACGACTGTCGACAAGGATCGAGGTTGGTCGGAGCGGAGGGATTCGAACCCCCGACCCCTTGCTCCCGAAGCAAGTGCGCTACCAGGCTGCGCTACGCTCCGCCAGCGGCGTAAAATCCGTGAGAGACACGGAATTGCCCATGAACAGCGTCCATGAACTCGGGATCACCGCGAGGCGGGTCGGCCAGCGCGGTGTGACGGCCTTATAGCGAGTGGCCCGATCCACCGCAAGCACCGATCTCGGCATCGCGGACGATTGGCACATGAGGCTCATCGCTGCGCTAGCCCCCGGTCCGTGCTGGCGCGGCACACCGGCTCTCGCGTAGGCTACACGCGCCATCGCCGAGGGAGCACCGACGATCATGCGCCTGTCCGTCATGACCGCGGCGATCGTCGCGGCGCTGGTCGGCATTGCCGGTGCGCTCGCGGTCGTGCTCGCCGCGGCCGAGGCGCTTGGGGCGAGCGGCTCCGAGACCACCTCGTGGGTGACGGCGCTCTGCCTGTCCATGGCGTTGACGTCGGGGTGGCTCTCCTGGCGCCACCGCATGCCGATCATCACCGCGTGGTCGACACCGGGTGCCGCGGTGATCGCGGCCACAGGCGGGGCCGTGAAGCTCGATGCGGCGGTCGGAGCCTTCCTGCTCGCGGGCGCCCTGGTGGTCGCGACCGCGCTGCTGCGACCGCTCGATCGGGCCGTGCGCCGCATCCCG
>JBFWQN010000141.1:0-10736 GCA_050249405.1 Hyphomicrobiaceae bacterium
CCTGCTCGCGCTCTGCCATCATCCGCTCTGCCTCGAGGCTGGGCTGACGCCCGCGCGCCAGGCCGAGCTCAAAGCCAGCGAGACGGCTGCCCTGGCGCTGGCAGATGCAGTGATCGTGACCAGTCCGGCGACGCGATCGCTGCTGGTGCGGGATTTTGGCGTCGCAGCGGCTCGCATCACCGTAGCCGTGCCGGGCACCGATCCGGCTCCGCGCGCCATCGGCACCGGCAATCCTCTGCAATTTCTGGCCGTCGGCTCGATCGTGCCGCGTAAGGGATACGACGTCTTGGTCTCGGCTCTCGACATGCTCGGGCAGGACGGCTGGCGGCTCAAGATCGCCGGTGCGGACGATCGCAGTCCGGCCACCGTTGCGATGCTGCGGGGGCAGATCAAGGCCAGCGAGCATGCGGGGCGGATCGATCTGGTCGGGGCCGTCGACCAGTCGCAATTGTCACACCTCTACTCTCAGGCGGATGTCTTCGTCATGCCGTCGCTGTTCGAGGGGTACGGGATGGTGCTTGCAGAGGCGATGGCGCGCGGCTTGCCGATCGTGTGCACCACCGGTGGGGCCGCAGCCGAGACAGTGCCCGACGACGCTGCCCTCAAGGTGGCTCCGGGCGACGCGCGCGCGCTCTCCGCCGCACTTGCCCGCGTCTCGCAGGATGCCACACTGCGCTCGGCAATGGCTCGCGCGTCGTGGCTCGCCGGCCAGAACCTGACCAGGTGGGAGGAGACGGCGCGGATCATTGCGGGCGTCGTCAGAAAGGTCTCTGCATGAGCGGCTTCTCCCCAGAATGGCTCGCGCTTCGCGAGCCGGTGGACCATCGCTCGCGCGATGCGGCTCTCGCGGCCGAGCTCGGCGGATATTTCGCGGGGCGCGCCAGCATTCGCGTCGTGGATCTCGGCTGCGGAACGGGCTCCAATCTGCGGGGAACGTTCGACGTGCTGCCGCGCGAGCAGCATTGGACGCTGATCGACTACGATCCGCGTCTCCTCGAGGAAGCGCGCCGCGCGATCACCGCCTGGGCTGATGAGGCCCGGCCCGCCCTGGCCGGCGACGCTCTTGTCGTGATCAAGGGTGGCCGACGCCTGACGATCGAGACGCGCCAGGTCGATCTCAATACCGATCTCGATCGCGCTCTGGAGCCGGCTCCCGATCTGGTAACGGCATCTGCCTTCTTCGATCTTTGCTCGCCACAGTTCATCGGCCGCTTCGTCGCTGCCGTCGTGGCGCGTCGGGCCGCTTTCTTCACGGTCCTCACCTACAATGGCCAGCAGTCCTGGACGCCGACCCATCCGGCCGACGCCGCCATGCGCTCGGCTTTCGTTGCACACCAGGGTGGCGACAAGGGATTCGGCCCCTCGGCTGGCGCCGCCGCAGCGCCGGCGCTCGGAGCGACCTTCCAGGCTGCAGGGTATGTCGTCATGGAAGCGGATACGCCGTGGCTTCTCGGTGCCGCGGACCGGCGGCTGATCGGCGAGCTGCAAGAGGGATTCGCGTCGGCCGTCGCGGAGACGGGCGCCGTAGACGCAGCCCGGATCGCGTCGTGGCGGGCGCTGGCGCGCACCTCAGCCGTCGTCGGGCATACCGATACGCTCGCCTTGCCCGGCTGATCCACGGCTCGCCGGCGCTGCCGCAGCCCCCGGCGAGGCCGGGGCTCGTCCCGCCAAGCAAATCGTGGCGCAGAGGGCACGCGTGCGGCTATGCTGGGATCAGCCGTCAGCTTTCCGACGCTGCCGAGACGGTGCCCCGCTTCGAAACGTCGAGGCCTCGCGCGCCATGGCCAAGAGTGCAAAAGACGAGCTTCGGGAGATCGCGATCTGGGCTGATGCCCTTACCGAGCCCGAGGCCGAGCGCGCGCGCCGCGGCATCACCGAGCGAAACTTTCCGGCTGGCAGCTACATCTGCCATCGCGGCGACAAGCTGGATCACTGGACCGGGGTGGTCGTCGGGCTGGTGAAGATCGGTGCCATATCCGCCTCCGGCAAGGCCATCACATTCGCCGGAATCGGTACCGGTGGCTGGCTCGGGGAAGGCTCGGTTCTGAAGGACGAGCCGCGCAAATACGATCTTGTCGCCTTGCGCACGACCCGGCTCGCCATGATGAACCGGCCAACGTTCATGTGGCTCTTCGAGAACAGCGTGGGGTTCAACAAGTTCCTGGTCACGCAGTTGAACGAGCGGATGGGGCAATTCATTGCGACCATCGAGCACGATCGGCTTCACGATCCGGTGGCACGAGTCGCCCGCAATATCGCCTGGCTGTTCAATCCCGTCCTTTATCCCGGGCTGGGCAACCACATCGAGATCACGCAAGAGGAGCTTGCGCTGCTCGCGGGTGTTTCGCGGCAGATCGTCAGCCGAGGCCTGAGGGTTCTCGAGGAGGAAAAACTGCTACGCGCTGAGCGGGGAGGCTTGACCGTCCTCGATCTCGACCGGCTGGCACGCTATGAAGGCGACTAACCTCTGGGATGACTACGAGAAGGGGCACGACTACGAGAGGGTCGCTAAAGTAGTAGGATAGCATAGCTTTTCTTTCCAGTCTGTCCAGCCGGATGTTGTGCTCGCAGCGTTGGCATGAGCAAGTGAGCCTAGTCTCGCGTACGGGCCTTCGTGACGTCCGACACCGTCCCGCCAGACCGTCCGTGTCGGCCATGCGCTGAAACGCAGCGAGCCAGCCGGCCTGTTGCGCTGATCGTCGGCTCCGTCCGAGGAGGCTGCGCGGCAGAGCGGCCAAAATCAATGCCGCCGGAAAGGCGGACTGCCAGCTTGCCAGCCGGTCTCGCCAGGGGAACGCGGCAAGCACAAGGGAGGTAATGAAGCCGTGAACGATGTGCCGTCCCGTACGGAGCTCGACACGATTCCGAAGCTTCTGCTGCGCAATGCGCGAGAGCTCGCCAGCCGCCCGGCCTTCCGCGAGAAGGACCTGGGCATCTGGCAGACGTGGTCGTGGGCCGACGTGCTCGAGGAAGTGCGTGCGCTGGCGCTGGGCCTCGAGCGGCTGGGACTGGCGCGCGGCGACAAGGTCGCCATCATCGGCGACAACCGTCCACATCTCTACTGGACGTTCACGGCGGCGCAGAGCCTCGGCGCCATACCAGTGCCGCTCTACCAGGACTCGGTCGCGGACGAGATGGCCTACGTGCTGGACCATGCGGAGGTCCGCTTCGCCGTCGTCGAGAACCAGGAGCAGGCCGACAAGGTGCTGTCGATCGCCGACCGGCTGCCACGTCTCGAGCGCATTGTCTACGACGATCCCCGCGGGATCGAGGACTACGATCAATCGCGGCTCAGCGCGCTGCGCGACGTGCAGAAGCTCGGCCGTGACGCGCTTGCCGGCGACCCGGCGCTGGGCGGGGTCTGGCTGCGTCGCATCGGCGAGGGGAAGGGCTCCGACGTCAGCGTGATGCTCTACACCTCAGGCACCACCGGCCGGCCGAAAGGCGTGATGCTCACGCACGACAATGTGGTCATCTCCGGCCGCAACGCCAATGCGTTCGACCACTTCACGCCCAACGACACGATGATCGCCTACCTGCCGATGGCGTGGGTGGGTGACCACATCTTCTCCTATGGGCAGGCCTTCGCCGGTGGACTTACGGTCTGCTGTCCGGAAAGCCCAGATACCGCCATCGACGACCGGCGCGAGATCGGCCCCACCTATTTCTTCGCGCCGCCGCGCGTGTTCGAGACGATGCTGACCAACATCATGGTTCGCATGGAGGATGCGGGGCCGGTAAAGAAGCGGATGTTCGACTATTTTCTCGGCGTGGCGCGGCGCTCGGGAGAGAAGGTGCTCGACGGACGGAGCGTCGGGCTCGGCGACCGGCTCCTCTATGCGCTCGGCGATTTCCTCGTGTACGGCCCTCTGAGGAACCGGATGGGCTTCTCGAACCTCAGGGTCGCCTACACAGCGGGCGAGGCGATCGGGCCCGAGCTGTTCTCATTCTTCCGGGCGCTGGGAATCAATCTCAAGCAGCTCTACGGGCAGACGGAAGCGAGCGTGTTCATCACGCTGCAGCCCGACGGCGAGGTTTTCCCTGAGACCGTGGGCAAGCCCGGCCCCGACGTGCAAATCCGAATCGAGGACGGCACGGGCGAGGTGCTCTTCAAGAGCCCGGGGGTGTTCCACAAGTACTTCAAGAACGACGAGGCGACGGCGGCGACCAAGACGCCGGACGGCTGGGTGCGCACGGGTGACGCCGGCTTCATCGACAGCAACGGCCATCTGCGCATCATCGACCGTGCGAAAGACGTGGGCCGGATGAGCGGAGGCGCGCTTTTCGCACCGAAATACGTGGAGAACCGGCTGCGCTTCTATCCGGAGATCAAGGAGGCCGTGCTGTTCGGCCAGGGGCGCGACTACGCGACGGCGTTCATCAACATCGATCTCACGAGCGTCGGCAACTGGGCGGAGCGCAACAACGTCATCTATGCCAGCTACCAGGAGCTCGCCGGGCATCCGCAGGTCAAAGAGATGATCGAACGGCGTGTGGACGAGATGAACCGGGCGCTGGCGAAGGAGCCGCTGGTGGCAAGCTGCCAGGTGCGCCGCTTCCTCATCCTGCACAAGGAGCTCGATGCCGACGACGGGGAGCTGACCCGCACCCAGAAAGTGCGCCGAGGCTTCGTCGCCGAGCGCTACGCGCCGCTCGTGGAGGCACTCTACAACGGCTCGAAGCAGGCGCACATCTCGGTCGAGGTTACCTACGAGGACGGCCGCAAGGGCAAGATCGAGGGCGACGTCGAGATCGTCGACATGAAGCCGTATCCGGTGGCAGGCGAGACGATGAAGGAGGCCGCTGAATGAGCGACGCCACCGAGATGCCCATCGCTCCGGTCGCCGGCCGCGCCGCCGACAGCCTCGCGGCGGCTGCGCGGGGAGCGGACAATCCAGGCGAGAGCCGTGCCGCCGAGGTGCTGCTCTCCGTCGAGAACGTGTCGCTCTCGTTCGGCGGCGTCCGGGCCATCAGCGACGTCTCGTTCGACATCAGAAAGGGCGAGATTCGCGCCATCATCGGCCCGAACGGGGCTGGCAAGACGTCGATGCTCAACGTCATCAACGGCTTCTATTTCCCGCAGCAGGGCGTGATCACCTTCAAGGGCGAGAAGCGGCGGGAGATGAGGCCCTACTTCGCCGCCACCTCCGGCATCAGCCGCACCTTCCAGAACGTCGCGCTGTTCAAGGGCATGTCGACACTGGACAACATGATGGCTGGGCGGACGCTCAAGATGAAGCGCGGCCTTCTCTGGCAGGCGCTGCGGATCGGTCCCGCGGTCGCAGAGGAGATGCACCATCGCGAGGTGGTCGAGAGGGTGATCGACTTCCTCGAGATCCAGCACATCCGCAAAGTGCCCGTAGGAAAGCTGCCTTATGGCCTGCAAAAGCGCGTGGAGCTCGGGCGGGCGCTGGCCATGGAGCCCGAGCTGCTTCTTCTCGACGAGCCGATGGCCGGCATGAACCTCGAGGAGAAGGAGGACATGAGCCGTTTCATCCTGACCATCAACCAGTCGCTCGGCACGACGATCGCCTTGATCGAGCACGACATGGGTGTGGTGATGGACCTGTCCGACCGCGTGGTTGTGCTGGAGTACGGCCGCAAGATCGCTGACGGCACCCCCGACGTGGTCAAGAGCGATCCGAAAGTCATCGACGCCTATCTCGGCGTCGGGCACTAGCCCCAGAATTCGAGCATCGAGCGAGCACGATGGGATTGAGCTTCGCACTTCCCGGCGGCATCGGCGCCATTCTTGCCGGACTGATGTTCTGGCTCCTCCGAGGGGACAGGCGCTCGAGCGTGGACATGGCGGTGCACGTGGTGCTCGCGCTGCTCGCGGCCGTGTTCATCGGCTTCCTCGCGTCGAGGGCCATCGACAATCCAGGCGGATTCACGGAAATCCTCGTCGGCGGGCTGCTGTCGGGCGTGCTCTACTCGCTCGTGGCCCTCGGCTTCGTGCTGATCTTCAAGGCGTCGGGCGTTTTCAACTTCGCGCAGGGGGCCATGGTTCTCGTCGCAGGCCTTGCGCTCGTGCGCTGCCTGGATTTCCTCACCGGCAATGGCGTCGCAACCATCGCAGCCATCCCGCTCGCGATCCTGTTCTCCGGCGCGGTCATGGCCTTGTGCGCCTTCGTCATCGAGAAATGGGTCTTGCGCCCGCTGCTTAATCAGGACGGCCTCACGCTCTTCATGTCGACGATCGGCGCGACGTTCGTGCTCGAAGGGCTCGCGCAGATGGTGTTCGGCTCGGACGTCTATCCGCTGCGGCTGTTCTCGACCGACGCCATGATCCTGTTCGAGGGCACCTTTCCCGGTGGCATCCTGATCAACAAGCTGGACGTCTGGGGCGGGCTGATCGCGGGTGTGCTGGTGGTCGGGCTGGCGGGGTTCTTCCAGTACACGAAGACGGGGCGGGCGCTCCGTGCCGTGGCCGACGATCATGCGGCGGCGCAATCGGTCGGCATCCCGATCTCGTGGATCTGGTTCGTGGTCTGGCTCGTCGCCGGCATCGTGGCGCTGGTGGCCGCGACGGTGTGGGGCACGAAGCTCGGCGTGCAGTTCTCCATCTCATTCCTGGCCCTCAAGGCGCTGCCCGTTCTCATCATCGGCGGCTTCACCTCGGTGCCCGGCGCCATCGTCGGCGGACTCATCGTGGGCGCGGGCGAGAAGCTGGCGGAGCTTTATCTCGGCGATCTGATCGGCGGCGGCATCGAGTACTGGTTCGCCTACGTGCTGGCGCTCGCCGTGCTGCTGGTGAGGCCGCAGGGCCTCTATGGCGAGAAGATCATCGAGCGGATTTGAGACGGCAGGAAGCGCAATGAAAAGGTCGGGCTCGCAAATGAGAAACATCCGGTCCAGCAGAGCCGGCATGCACTCTTTTCCGGCCGCCGGCTGCCTGCTGCCTCACACACGCGGAGCGTGACCACAGATGCTTTACCGCGAGACGGGCCAGTTCAAGACGAACTACGCCGACGACATGGCCATCTTCACGTTGCGGCAGGACCGCAACGCGCTGCTGGTGCTGCTCGCGTTCATGGCGATCGGCATTCCGCTGATGGCGCATTTCCATGTGTGGCCGTTCGGCTCGGAATACCTGCTGCGGGCGATTCTGATCCCGTTCCTGATCCTGTCGCTCGCCGCCATCGGAGTGAATATCCTGATCGGCTACTGCGGTCAGATCAGTCTCGGCTCCGGCGCGTTCATGGCGATCGGCGCCTACATGGCCTACAAGTTCGGCACGGGCATCTCCGAGATCGGGCTGCCACCGTTGCCGATGGTCGTCTCGATCCTGCTCGGCGGGCTGTCGTCGGCTGTCGTGGGCGTCCTGTTCGGCATCCCGTCGCTCAGGATCAAGGGGCTTTATCTGGCCGTTGCCACGCTCGCCGCCCAGTTCTTCTTCGACTGGGTGTTCCTTCGCGTGAAATGGTTCACCAACTATGCGCCGTCCGGTTCGGTCAGCGCGCCGCCGCTGAATTTTTTCGGATACCACGTCGACACGCCGGTGGAGCGCTATCTGCTCTGCCTCGTGTTCGTCTCGGTGTTCGCGCTGGTTGCAAAGAACCTCGTGCGCGGCTCGATCGGCCGACAATGGATGGCGATCCGGGACATGGATATCGCCGCCGAGCTCATGGGCATCCGCCCCTTCTTCGCCAAGTTGTCGGCGTTCGCGGTGTCGTCGTTCATCGTCGGCGTCGCCGGTGCGCTCTGGGCCTTCGTCTACTTGGGTGCCTGGGAGCCCCTGGCGTTCGACATCAACCGGTCGCTGCAGCTCCTGTTCATGGTCATCATCGGCGGGCTGGGCTCGATACTCGGCTCGTTCCTAGGCGCCGCTTTCATCCTGATCATGCCGATCATGCTCAATCTGATCCCGTCGGAGCTTGGCGTGCCGCTGTCCACGGAGACCATCTCGCATCTCGAGTTCATCATCTTCGGCTCGCTGATCTGCTTCCTTTTGATCAAGGAGCCGCATGGCTTCGCGCGCCTCGCCAGCCTTGCAAAGGAGAAGCTGCGGCTTTGGCCGTTCCCCTACTGAGGATTCAGGACGCCGTGCGGCGCCAGCGGGTGCGGGCCGGAGCGGCGGGACGTGGACGATCACCCGCATGAGATGCCGCCCGCCAGGATGGGCCGGCCAACAAAGTGGAGGAGGAATACGATGAGGAAGCTACTCGGGACGACGGCACTGGTCGCCGCCAGCCTGCTCGCGTCGCTGCCGGCCAAGGCCGAGGGCGAGCAGTTCATTCCGATCCTGTCCTATCGGACGGGTGCCTACGCCGTGAACGGCGTCCCCTTCGCCAACGGCACGCTCGACTACATCGAGTTGCTCAACGCACGCGACGGAGGCATCAACGGCGTCAAGGTCGCCTACGAGGAGTGCGAGACGGGCTACGCCACCGACAAGGGCGTCGAGTGCTACGAGCGCCTGAAGGGCAAAGGCGCGACGGGTGCCGCCTACTTCTCTCCACTCTCGACCGGCATCACCTTCGCCCTCACCGAGAAGGCGCCAGGCGACAAGCTTCCGCTTCTCACCTTGGGCTATGGCCGCTCGGAGAGCCGCAACGGCGCAGTGTTCCCCTGGAACTTCATCGCCATGGGCAGCTACTGGACCGGGGCCGACGTCGCCATCCAGCATATCGCCAAAGAGATGGGCGGCTTCGACAAGCTCAAGGGCAAGAAGATCAGCCTCGTCTATCACGACAGCCCTTACGGCAAGGAGCCGATCCCGGCGATCGAGGCGTTCGCCAAGAAATACGGCTTCGTGTTCAAGGGCATTCCGGTCACGCACCCAGGGGTGGAGCAGAAGTCGCAATGGCTGTCGATCCGCCAGGATCGTCCGGACTATGTGCTGCTCTGGGGCTGGGGCGTCATGAACGGCGCCGCCATCAAGGAGGCCGCCGCCGTCGCCTATCCGCGCGAGAAGATGATCGGCATCTGGTGGTCGGGGGCGGAGCCGGACGTCACACCGGCCGGTGATGGCGCCAAGGGCTACAAGGCTCTCATGCTCCAGCATGGTCCCGGCCAGTACGGTGTGCATGCCGAGGTCAAGAAGAACGTGCTCGACAAAGGCAAGGGGCACGGCAAGGACGATTTCGGCAACGTTCTCTACAACCGCGGGCTGATCAACTCGTTCATCGGCACGGAGGCGATCCGCGCGGCGATGGGCAAGTTCGGCAACAAGCCGCTGACCGGTGAGCAGGTCCGCTGGGGATTCGAGAACCTGAACATCACCGAGGCGCGCATCAAGGAGGCCGGCTTCGACGGCATGATGAAGCCGCTCAAGCTCACGTGCACGGACCACCAGGGTGCGGATCTCGCCCGCGTCCAGCAGTGGGACGGTGCGGCGTGGAAGGTGATCTCCGACTGGTACACGGCCGATCGCGCCGTGCTCGATGGACTCGTGGCCGAGCAGTCCGCCAAGTACGCGAAGGAGAAAAACATCACGCCGCGCGACTGCGCCAAGGAAGGCTGATCCTCCGGGGGGAGGGGCGGGCAGCCACGCAGGGCCCCAGGGCCCGAGGCGGCTGCCCGCCGACCCGCCATCACCGTCGTCCGCTCTCCGATCGAGATCCCATGACCTCCGCAAGCGCCACGCCAGCCGTGCCCTCGACCGTCCCGATCGTCGCGGTGAACAATATCGAGGTCATCTATGATCACGTCATCCTGGTGCTGAAGGGCGTCGCGCTGACGGTGCCGAAGGGCGGCATCGTGGCGCTGCTCGGCGCCAATGGCGCCGGCAAGACGACGACGCTCCGCTCGATCTCCAACCTCCTGAAAACGGAGCGTGGCGAGGTGACAAAGGGCTCGATCAGCTTCAAGGGCGAGCGCACCGATCAGTTGACGCCCAACGACCTGGTCAGGCGCGGCTGCATCCAGGTGATGGAAGGGCGCCACTGCTTCGGGCACTTGACGATCGAGGAGAACCTTCTCACCGGAGCGTTCACCCGGCGGGATGGGAGAGCCGCCGTCGCCCAGTCGCTGGAGCGGGTTTATGCCTATTTCCCGCGGCTGAAGGAGCGCCGAGCATCGCAGGCGGGCTACACGTCCGGCGGCGAGCAGCAGATGTGCGCCATCGGACGCGCACTGATGGCAAACCCGACGATGGTGCTTCTCGACGAGCCGTCGATGGGCCTCGCACCGCAAATCGTCGAGCAGATCTTCGAGATCGTCAAAGACATCAATCGCAAGGAGGGCGTCTCGTTCCTGCTTGCGGAGCAGAACACCAACATGGCGCTCAAATACGCCACCTATGGCTACATCCTCGAGAACGGCCGCATCGTGCTCGACGGTGCGGCCGACGCGCTGCGGGAGAACGCCGACGTGAAAGAGTTCTACCTGGGAACCGGCGGCGGTGGAGAGCGTCGAAGCTTTCGCGATGTCAAGCACTACAAGCGACGCAAGCGCTGGTTGGCTTGACATGCGGCGGAAGCAGTTGAGCCCGCCATTGGCTGGCGGGCCCTTCAGGTACCCTCAGAGGCGGCGCTCCCCGGGGCCACCGAAGCGACGGACCCGGCTCAGCGTCGCACCCTTGGCTTTCGCGCGCCGCGGCGCGTGATAGAGGGCGAGCGTCGCGGTGCAGGTGAGCGCCGCCGCTGCCATCAGCAGCGCCATGAGATAGGGGAGCGTCTCGGGCGAGAGCGAATGCGGCGAGACCACATTCACGGTGGAATACATGGCGAGAATGACCAGACTGGTGCCGCTCACGGATTGCCTCCGGTTTTATTTCGGGCTTGCTTTCGGGC
>JBFWQN010000142.1:0-10691 GCA_050249405.1 Hyphomicrobiaceae bacterium
TGAGAGGGGCGCTCGACTGCCTGCTCGCGCGCGGCCCCTTCGAGACGGTGGTCGTCGCCGGCTACTCGTTCGGCTCGATCGTCGGCCTCATGGCCGGTGCCGAGGATGCCCGCGTCGACAAGCTCATCGGCGTCGCATTGCCGATCGCCAACCGCGACGCCTCGTTCCTCGCGCAGGTTGCGAAGCCGAAGCTGATCATCGCCGGAGACCGCGACCACATCTGCCCACGAACCAAGCTCGACCAGCTCTATGCGACGCTGCCCGAGCCGAAATCGCTCTCCATCGTGACCGGCGCCGACCACTTCTTCGGCGGCCTAGAGCGCGACATCGGCTCCGCCGCGGTGCGGTTTCTGGCGTGAGCGGGTAGGCCCATCGAGGCAGGCGGCTCAGCGCCCGCTACCTCCACCGCCGTGGACCTCGACGCCCTCGCACGGAGAGCGCGGGCCTGCACCGATATGCTGGGCCAGGCCGACATGCCTCGCCGGTCAAAGTCGTGGTCCCCGACTGGCGCAGTCATGCAGGAGCGGAAGCTTGGTGCTCTGGAACCGACCGCGGCGGCGAGGCTGTCGAATTGTCCGCTGCCGAGAGTGGTGTTGCCGCCCCCCCGAGAACCGAATCCGGCCGCAGGTGACCCCTCTCTGCCATTGGGACGACAGTCGTTGCGCGATGCGGTCGTGTCCGATTACGATCTACGCGTCAGTGCTGTTGAGCGAGAGGATGGGCCAGGAGGAAGCGTGGCGACGGCGGTTGGTTTACGAGTCTGGTTCGTCCACTCCGCGACGGAAAACAGTAATTTTGTGGAGTGCGCGCAAGCATTAGCCACTTCTTCTGCGGCTGCATAGCTCGAGACTCCTTCAATTGGCGGCCATCCACTTCGACTTCCTTGCGGCAATTAGCGCTCAAATGGAAAAGCAATGACAAAAGTAAAAACCTTGGCTCCGACGAAGGAAGAGTTCCTCGCAACGCCATATGATGATCGACGTTTGATCGTTGTCCTTGACGATGAGCTAATCGGCGCGATTCGCAATTCTCAAAAAGAAAGCACGCAGCCAAGAAAGGCAACAAGGAGCATTGAAGTGAGCTTTGACATGGGCTTTGGAGCGGAAATTTCAGTCGATGTTGGAAAATTGGTCAGCGTGACAGCTGAGGCGGCCAAACTAATGCTTGGCTCAGTTAGCAAAGTTGTGCGAAGCGGAGGTGATATACTGCCAATTGAGAAATCACTAGCGTCGACACTTGTGTTCCCGCCGGGCCATCCGCGAGCTGGCACTGTCTATGTAGGTCATCCAGTAATTTCTGCGAGATACTTGACGTTTGCTAGTTTTCATCGAACGGTTTTTGAGCATAAATTTTCAGAGGCAATCTATCTATTGATGAGTCTAGGAGCTACAAAAATCAAGGTTGAGCACATATCGGGATGGGCTCGAGAATTTTCCGGAACGATTGCCGCGCCCTTGGGAGTAGCTGGAGATTTGTCTGCAACAGCTTCCAAAAGCGCTGCCACGAAAAACAATATGCTTTACGAAGCCGAGCTAAAAGGTGCGCCCCAGCCAGAAATCCCATCTGATTTGGTTTGGTTCAAATTTGAACCCACCTGGGAAGCTATAGCGAGGGGGCGATTAGACTTCGGCCTCAAAAGTTTCTCTTTGGCGGTTTCATACGAAGATGATTATGGCGTAAATGCCGGCCTTAAGAACATCTTGGCGAAGTCGGGCCTGGAAATTTCCGGTAAATTTGTCGATCATGAGGCCACCGTATGGAACATCTCGGGCGAATTTCGCGAGCAAGAATAACTGTAGTGGGCTCAGCTTACATAGCATCGGTAGGTTGTTCAGCACGTGACCAACTGGACTTCCGTCTTCGTCCGGCGGCTGCAGACATAGCCAGTCGAGATCTGCGCGGTCGGTCGACGACGATCCGCACCGGTCAAATCGCTCGCCCCCCGATCCCACCAATTGACAGTTAAACTGCCAGTGAGTAGTCGTGCAGCAAGCTCAGCCGGTGGCGGTTGGGCACTCGCGCTGTTGGCCCTTCGCACCAACCGCCCAACGGTCGGTATCGGGGCATCCTCTGCCATTCACCTGCACGCGCGAAAGGGCCGGCCCTCGGCCTCCGTCAACGTCGGCTCCTACGCGGCTCGAGCGCAGCGCATGAGGCATGCGAGGCGAGCCAAGGCTGAACGGCCTGGATGCGTGGGGTACACCGACCTGCCACGCGCCCGGCCGCACCTTCACGAGCGCCCTCGGCCTCCCGCACCCACCGCAGCCCGACCGCGACGCTCCACGCAGGTCGCCGCCCCTCGGCCCGCGCCTCCTCACCGCAGCGGATCTGCCCCTTCCAGGCCCAGCGCGAACTGGCCGTGGTTCTCGTAGGCGATGGAGCTGACCATCAGGTGCTGCGCGCCGACGTTGACGTCGCGCAGGTAGCGCTGCAGCCGGCTCGGGCCATAGACTGCCTCGCCACCCGCGAACCGGAAGGCCTCGGTCGTGACCTCGGCGGCCACCTCGGTCGCGAACGCCGTGACGCTGCGGATCTGCGCTTGCAGCGGCGGCGGCGGCACCTCGCCCGCGACCGTCCGCTCCCACGCCTCGCTGTAGATCTCGATCACCAGCGCCCGCGCCGAGCGCAATCGCAGGTCAGCGAGCCCTACGAACCGCTGGAAAACCGGACGCTGCTCGAGCGACGACGGGGCCGCGGCGAAGCTCCGCCGCTTGGCCCGCGCCAGTCCCATGACCTCGTCGAGCGCACCACGCCCCACGCCGAGAGCGAATGCCGCGTGCTCGTTGGCGACGAAGCCCGGATGCCCCAGCCGGTAGAGCGGCCCGCCCCGCTGCTGCGGGCTGTTGATGCGATCCCAGGTGAAGGCCTCGGGCACGAAGCGATCCTCGACCGACACGTCGGAGCTGCCCGTGCCCTTGAGCCCCGCCACCTGCCAGTTGTCGTGGATGCGCACATCGGCGACCGGGAGCGTCATCATGCGCGTCTCGGGAGGCGCCGAGCCCGGCCGCTCGATGCGTGCCCCGACCGTCACCCAATCGGAATGGTGGACGCCGCTGGCGAACGGCCATCGGCCGGTGACCCTGAACCCGCCATCCACCGGCACGGCCCGCCCCGGCGGCATCGAGACCACGGCGCCGGTCGGAATGCGCCCGCCGGAAAACATCCGGTCGATAGCCTCTTCGGGCAGGAACGCGCCGGGCAGACCGATGCCGGTGCCGCCGATCATGACGCACCAGCCTGCCGACGGCTCGATGGCGCTCAGCGCCTCGATCACCTCGAGTTGTAAGAGCGGATCGGCCTCGGCCCCGCCGAGCTCGGACGGCAGCTTCAGCGCGAACAGCCCGGCGCCTCGCAACGCCTCGACCGTGGCCGGCGCGAGCGTGCCCAGTGCCTCCGATGCCTCGGCATGCGCCTGCGCCGTCTCGCGCACGCCGTCCACCGCCGCGAGCAGAGCCCGGCGCTTCTCCTCCCGGCCCGACGGAAATTTCCACTGCATGTCGTGTCCTGCCGCATGGAGGGCGGGCCGCCGCTGTTGCAGCAACGGCTCCGACAGAAGGTCCCTCGCGAGTCCGGGCAGCGGCAAGTGCCGCGTTGCCGCGCCGAACCGGCTCGATGCCTCGCGCCCCGTCAGCCCTTGCCGCGGATCGTCGTCGGCAGCCAGAGCGCGATCTCCGGGAAGAAGCACAGCAGCACGACGACCAGCAGCATCAGGAAGCAGTAGGGCAGCGAGCCCATCACCACGTCGGAGAAGCTGCGCCCCCCCGAGATGGCGTGGATGGTGAAAAGATTCAGTCCCACCGGCGGTGTGATCTGGCCGAGCTCGATCAGGATCGTCAGGATGATCCCGAACCACACGAGGTCGAAGCCAAACGTCTTGATGACGGGAATGAGCACCGGCAGCGTCATGTAGATCATCGAGATGCCGTCGACGAAGCAGCCGAGCACCAGGTAGAGCACGACCAGGGCGCAGAAGAAGACCCATTTGGAGAGCCCGAGCGCCAGCACCCACTCGCTCACCGCGCGGCTCACTCCCGAATAGGTGAGCGCCGCCGAAAGAATTTGAGCACCGATGATGATCAGGGTCACCATGCAGGTGGTCTTCACCGTCGCCATGACGGATTCGTTGAACACCTTGACGCTGAGCCCGCCGTATCCGATCGCGAGAACGAGAGCCCCGGCGGCGCCGATCGCTGCCGCCTCGGTCGGCGTGGTCAGGCCGACGTAGATGCCGCCGAGCACCACGACCAGAAGGCCGAGCACCGGAAAGACGTGCAGGATATCGGAGAACGGCGGCCCGTCGACGCCCTCCTGGTGGCGAGGCGGAGCCAGATGCGGGGCAAACACGAGTTGCAGGGCGATGAAGAGCATGAAGATGCCGGCCATCAGCAGGCCCGGCATGACGCCCGCCATGAACAGCCGCGCCACCGATTCCTCGACCAGAGCCCCGTACAGGACCATGATGATCGACGGCGGAATGAGAATGCCGAGCGTACCACCGGCGGCCAGCGACCCCAGCACCGGCTTGGCGTCATAGCCGCGCTTCAACATCTCCGGGATGGCCACCGTGCCGACGGTGGCGGCGGTGGCCACGCTGGAGCCGGACACCGCGGCAAAGATCGCGCAGGAAAAGATGTTGGCGTGCAGGAGCCCGCCCGGCAGCCGGCCAAGCAGCACGACGACGCCGCGATAGAAGTAGTTGCTGGCGCCGCTGCGCAGGATGAGCTCGCCCATCAGCAGGAACATCGGCACCGCGATCAGGATGTAGCTGTTCGCCGTGTTCCAGACCACCGACGACAGCGACTGCAGGCCGAGCACGCCTTTGCTCAGGTACATGACCAGCATGCCCACCGCGCCCAGCGCGAAGGCCATCCACTGGCCCGAGATCAGCATCACCGTGATGGCGACGAGCAGGACCGGGACGAGAGCGTCGAGACTCATGGCGTGCTGTCCCTCAGGGAACGTTGCGGCAGCGGGTGGCGACGAACGCCACGAGTTGCAGGAGCAGGACGGCGAGCCCGATGATCGCCACCGATTGCGGGATCCATTCCGGCGTCTCGATCACGGAGACCGCGCGCACGTCCTTGGCGTAGAGGTACGTGACGTGGATCACCGTGAAGTAGAGCAGCACCGCCACGTAGACGAGACCGGTCGTCACGATGAACCAGCGCACGGCCTGTTTGATGCGGCCCTTCAGGTTGTCGTAGACGAGCTCCATGCGGATGAAGCCGCCCTCGCGCAACGTGTAGGCAAGCGCCAGGAACACCGCGCCCGCGTTGAGGTAGCCGCCGATCTCGTCGACGACCTGAAGCGAGCGGTTGAGCTGCCGCAGCACGACCTCGGCGCAGACGAGCACCAGGATCGCCACGATCGCCACACCCGAAAGCACGGCGGCGCCGTTCGAGACGGCATTGACGAGGCGGCCGAAAGCGGTCGCAGCCTGAACCTCGGCCGCCGACGGGCCGTCCGCCGCCTTGGGAAGCGCGTTGTCCATGAGAGGCTCTATTGACGGGGCTCGAATGGGAACCGCCGCGCCTTCGGGCGCGGCGGTCTCGACTGGCAGAGGATAGACGGGATCGGACGCGAGTCGCCTAGCGGCCGAGGGCCGCACGGATCTCCTTCAGCATCGCCTCGCCGTTGCTGCCGTGCTGCTTCGCCCAGGTGACCCAATAGGGCGACATCTTCGCCGTGATGGCGTCGACCGTCTCCTTCGAGGGCGTGATGATCTCGACCTTGTGCTTGTTCTTCAGGTCGTCGACCGCCTGCACCTCGTCCTTGATGTTGGCAGCGGTCATGCGCGGGCCCCATTCGGCGGCCACGGCGTCGAGCTGCTCACGCACCTTCGGGTCGAGCTTGTCGTAGGCCGCCTTGTTCATCAGCATGTAGTCGGGGCCACCGATGTGCACGTCGCCCATCCAGGCCCAGGTGATGAACTCGTACCACTTGGCGCCCATCACGTTGAAGGCTGCCGTATAGAAGCCCTCGGCCACGCCGCGCTCCATGGCGACCGGCACCTCGGCCGTGGTCAGCGTGACGGCAGAGCCGCCGAGCTGCTTCATCATCTCGGACTGCTTGCCGTCCGTCGTGCGGATCTTGCGGCCCGCGAAATCCTCGGCCGTCTTGATCGGCTTGCCCTTGCCGAACACGTTCTGGATCGGCCAAGTGAACCAGAACAGCACCTTGATGCCATTCTTGTCGAACTCCGGCTTCGTGTACTTCTCGATGATCGGGTAGACCTTCTTGAGGTCGTCCGGCGTGCGCACGAGGAACGGCAGGCTCGCGATCGAGGCGAGCGGAACGGAGCCCGAGATGAAGCCCTGATAGGCTTGGCCGAGCTGGATGTTGCCGTCGCTCGTCGCCTTCACCACCTCGGTGGCCTTGAACGGCAGCTCGCCGGCCGGGCGCACGACGATGTCGAGCTTGCCGTCGGTGCGCTTCTTCACCTCCTCGGAGAACGCCTTGAAATGCAGCGTGATCGGGTGAGTCGCGCCCGTGAAAGCCGACAGATCCCATTTGGTCTGCGCCTGGGCCGGCGCCAGCCCCACGACGGCTCCCAGCGCGAGCCCGATGGATAGTGCCTTGACGAATGACCTCACGCTCGTACCTCCCATTTTCATTGCTGCGGCTCGTCGACGGAATTGGCGCCTGCGCGCAGCGGCCGCTGTTTGCCGCGCGGGGACGCACGTTGATGTTGCGCCTCGCGAGTTGTCAATCGGCGAACCGCCGCCGATCACGCCCCGAGTGGCTCAGACTTTCGGAGCGATCTCGGTGGCGAACCGGTCGATCTGGCGCCGGGTATCCTCGAGCGTCGGCGCACCGCGGACGCGCACCACGATCTCGCCGAAGCCGAGGTCGCGGATGCGCTTCAGGTCGTCGATGATCTCGGCGACGCTCCCGGTCGCCGGCTCGCGCTCGTCGTGCTGGTTGCGCTTGGCCTGGCCGATGTTGATGAACACCTTGAACACCAGAGAGACGCTGGCGTAGTCGCGGCCGTGCTCGGCACACATCTCTTTCAGGCGCCCGAGCTGCGCCTTGAGGCGGTCCGGCCCGAGCGCCGTTGCGAGCCAGCCGCTGCCGTGCCGGACGACGCGCCGGAGCGCCGGGTCGGCGACGCCGCCGATCAACACCGGCGGGTGCGGGCGCTGCAGCGAGCCCGGCGCCGAGTACACGGGCTCGAACTTGTAGATCTGCCCCTGGTAGCCGACCTCCCCGCCCCCGGCCACGGCCTTGAAGATCTCGATCGCCTCGTCGGTGGCGCGCCCGCGCTCCTTGAACCGATCGAACCCCAGCGCCTCGAACTCCTCCTGGAGCCAGCCGACGCCGGCACCGAGCATGAGCCGGCCACCGGACATCTGGTCGATGGTCACGAGCTGGCGGGCCTGCAGCAGCGGATGCCGATAGGGCATGACGAGCACGGCAGTGCCGAGCCGGACGCGCTTGGTGGCACCGGCGAGCACCCCGAGGACTGCGATCGGCTCGAGCAGCGGATCGTCGAGCTTGGAGGGAAAGTCGCCCTCCTTGGCGTAGGGGTACTTGGATGCGAACGAGACCGGAAAGGCGACGTGGTCGGCGACCCAGACCGAGGCGAGCCCCATGTCCTCGGCGAGGCTCGCGAGGGCGAGCACCGGCTCCGGCATGGCAAGCCGGCCGTAGATGCCGACGTCGAGCCCGAAAGTGGAGAGGTCGGCCATGTCTTGACTCCGCGCGTTCCCGTGGGTGAGCCGCAAGCCTACTCGATCAGCCTCACGAGGGAGAAGGCTCCCCTGAGCTCGCCCAGCTTGTAGCCTGTCGCCTTGTCGTCGGGGTAGTAGCGCACCAGCTCGGACTTGACGTCGGCCTTGATCTCGGTGCCGTGGCACGACAGGCAGACGTCGCCCACGGCGATGCCGCGCATATAGCGCCAGAGGCGATCCCCCTCGGGCGTCACCTCCTCGGCGTACTGCTCGAGCTTGTCGGGATCGGAGCCGGCCGTGGCCTGCTGCTCGAACGATCTCAGCACCTCGAGCTCCCAGGCGCCCGGCGCATTCTCCGGATTGCGCAGCCGGAGCGACGTGCGGACGACCTCGAATCCCGACGCGTCACCGAGCTCCGTCGAGATGTCGGGCGAGACCGTTTGGCAAAGCGAGATGGCGTTCGCCGCGCCATCCGTCCTGATGGCCGTCGACAGCTCGCCCTTGAGCCGGTCCTTGAAGAGCTTGACGACTTGTCGCGCGTCCTCGAGCGACCGCGCGAGATCGAACGGCACCGCCTTGCCGATCGCCCCGGTCGCTACTCCGGCAGCGCTGTCCGGCGGCAACGGCCCCTGCTGCGCACGCACGACGGATAGCCCGCACAGCAAGCCCGCCGCGGCAATCGCGAGTCGGGCACCTGCGACCCTCGCCATGGCTCCCTCCACCCCGGCCACGCTTGCACGCGTGGTTGCTCTTTGGCCCAGTCTTCTAGACGGACTTCCCCGGGGAGCGCCAGAAATTCATTCAATCCGCCGACACAAGCTCCTCGCCCTGCAGACCGGCAGCCGCAGCCGCACCGTCGATCGGCCCCGCCTTGGCGAGCGCGATGGCCGCGGCCCAGCCGCAGGCGAGCTCGGCGGCGACGGATTTCGGCGACGGCGCAAAGAGCCGCCGTGCGACAGGCAGAGCAATCGCCTCCAGGTCGTCCTGGCGCTTGCGGCACGCCTTGGCGATGCGTGCCGATGCGTCGGGGCGGCCTTCGGCGCCATCCGCGCGCCGCGCGGCCTCAGCCGCGAGCACGGCGAGGTCCTGGACCGAGCCGAGCAGTCGCGCCAGATCCCGCGCCGCCTTGACCCGCACCTCTTGCAGCGCCGGCCAGACCGGCGAGACGAGCGCCTGCTGGCGCTGGTAAGTCTGCACCGCCTTGCGCAGGTCGTGCAGCGCCTCGTCGCTGCGGTTGTCCGCCTCGAGCCGCGCCAAAGCCTTGCGTCCACGCCTCTGGCAGTCGGCGAGCCCGGCGGCCAGCACCTCCGCGACGTCGCCCTCGACCTCGATGTTGGAGAGCCGCTCGCGAGCCTCGGCGAGAGCGGTGATGACGCCTTCGATGGCCTCTGCCGGATCGGTCGCGGCCGGCGTATCGCCGCCGGAACTGCCGTCGTCGTCACTGGAAAGCACCGCTGCGAGCCACGCGAGTGCAGCATCGAGCTTGCGCCCGCCCGTTCCGGAAAGCCCGGACATGGTCTGGTGGATGACGTCGCGGTCGCGCATGCCGGAAAGGCTGCGTGCGATGGCCTGCAACGCTGCGTTCTCGCGCTTGTAGTCCTCCGGACGGCAGCCACTGCGCACGAGCTTCAAGAGGGCGCGCGTGCGCTTCATGGTGCGCCGGGTCTCGTGCACCCAGACCTCCCGAGCGAGGTCGGGACGGGGGCCTGACTTCACGAGATCGATCTGCTCGCACGCGATGCGGCGGCATCCCTGCCGCAGCGATTCCTTCAGCTTGAAGCGGTAGGCCATCGATGAGCACCGTCACAACCCCGACGGCCCCGACCTAACGTCACTCGATTGTCACATACAAGCGCCGGGCAGAACTTCCAGCAGCGCTGGTCCGTGGGGCTAGCCCTGCCGCGATGCTCCCCGTCGCAGCCCTTCCGCCCACGCGAGCCACAGCCGCACGCGTCCTTCCGGGTCGGCGTGAGTGAAAAAATCGGTGATGACAGCGACGCTGTCCGCCCCGGCCGCGACGACGCCCGGTGCCCGCTCGGGCGTGATCCCGCCGATGCAGCAGAGCGGAAGGCTGCCCACCCGGCGCTTCCAGTCGCCGATGCGCTCGAGGCCTTGCGGTCCCCACTTCATGGCTTTCAGCCTCGTCTCGTAGATGGGGCCGAGCGCGATGTAGTCGGGCTTCGCGGCGAGCGCGATGTCGAGCTCCTCGTGGCTGTGGGTCGAGATGCCGAGCCGCGCGCCGGCCGCCTTGATCGCGGCGACGTCGGCATCGGCCAGATCCTCCTGGCCGAGATGAACGAAATCGGCGCCGAGCTCGATCGCCGCCTGCCAGTAGTCGTTGACGATCAGATCGCAGGCATGCCGCCGGCAGACATCCAGGCTCCCCCTGATCTGGCGGCGCACCTCGGCATCGTCGGCGTCTTTCAGGCGGAGCTGGATGGTGCGCACGCCCAGCGGCACGATGCGCTCGAGCCACGCCAGGTCCGGCACGATCGGGTAGAAAACATCGAGGAGCGGGCGGGTGGAGATCGTCATGCGTCCTCAGGCCTTGGGCTCGAGAGAGAAGAAGGGCGTGCCGGCGACCGGCGTCGAGGGAGAGGCCATGTCACGCGCCTCCATCAGCCCGGCCTCGAAGGCCGTGCGGCCCGCCGTCACCGCCAGGGCGAAGGCGCGGGCCATCGCCTTGGGATCGGCGGCCTTGGCGACGGCCGTGTTGAGGAGCACGGCATCGTAGCCCATCTCCATCGCCTGCGCGGCATGGCTCGGTGCGCCCATGCCTGCGTCGACGACGAGCGGCACACCGGGGAAATAGTTGCGGAGGGTGCGCAGCGCATAGGGATTGGCGAGCCCGCGGCCGGTGCCGATCGGCGCGCCCCACGGCTTCAACAGCTCGCTCCCGGCCGCCAGCAGCCGCTCCGCCGCGCCCAGATCCTCGGTCGTGTAGGGAAACACCTTGAAGCCGTCACGGGCCCGCACGCCTGCCGCCTCGACCAGGCCGAAGAGATCCGGCTGCAGCGTGTC
>JBFWQN010000143.1:0-10686 GCA_050249405.1 Hyphomicrobiaceae bacterium
CGGCATGTCCTCCGACAGCAAGGACATGGTGAACCCCGACATCGACGGTCCGTGCACGGCGATGCAGTCGGCATTGGACGACGCCGCGTTGCAAGCTTCCGATGTCGCCTATCTCAATGCCCACGGCACCGCGACCACGCTCAACGACGCCAACGAGACAAATGCCATCAAGGCGGTGTTCGGCGAGCACGCGCGCAAGCTCGCCGTCTCGTCGACGAAATCGATGACGGGACACCTGCTCGGTGCCGGCGGTGTGGTAGAGGCGATCGCCTGCATCAAGGCCATGCAAGACGGCTGGGCACCGCCGACCATCAATCTCACCGAGCCCGACCCCAAATGCGATCTCGACTACGTGCCGAACGAGGGGCGCTCCATGCCCATCAAGTACGCCATGTCGAACTCGTTCGCGTTCGGCGGCCTCAACGCGGTGCTGGTGTTCGGCGCACCTCCCGCCTGACGCCCTATTGCGTCGCCGAGGCGGCCGCTCGCCGCTCCTCCCGGTCTTGACGTGACCGGGAACGGCACCGCACACTTTCTTATGTCTCCTTCTTCGGTCCGGCGGCGCGAGCCGCGCGTGATGCTCGTCAGGGCGGGCGGCCTCGCCCTCCGCGCCCGTCTCCTGCGCACGCCGGCAGCCGACACGCTTTGGGCAATGCTGCCCGTCTACTCGGTCGCCGAGGTCTGGAGCCGCCATCTCCAGTTCGAGCTGCCCGCTACGGTCGCAGGCGAGGTCCGCCGGCGGCACTCCCTCTCCCGGGCGCCTTTGCCGGCAGGCCGCTTTGCCCTGACGGCCTGCGCCTCGCGTTGTAGCGTCGGCTGGGGCGCCGATCTGTCGGCCCAGGTTGTCCCCCCGATCGAGACCGGCGCAGCTTGGGCGGTGGCTCTCGACGACCCGTTGCAGCTCGCAGCGGTGCGTGCGGGCGAGCGGATCGCAATGCTGGTCGGCGAGTCGTGAGGGTGGCGGCCTCTCACCCGGAACCCCTGATCACATTTCGCGTTCACCGGATCGAACAGCCAACCGCCGTCCGTGGCCTTTCGATGCCCACGCGCTCGGCGTGGAAGGCCTGAACTGGCGGTGATATCGATGGCGAAGAAAGACAGGTCGACCTCGGGTAGCTCCAACGGTCATGGCCACGACGAGGACCGGGACGTCCGGGACGCGCTCGCGAGCCAGCACAGCGACATGAAGGCCAAAGCCAAGCAGCTCGACGGGGTGGAGACGGCTGCAAAGAGCATTCGCTACCTGCGCGATCTGGTGCGGGGATGGGACCGGCTTTCCGAGCTCAAGCACGAGCTTGTGTATCCGGCGCTGATCGAGGCGGGCGTCGACGCGGACGCCGTCCACGAGGCGATGATCGAGAGTGATATCGTCGCCATTATGCTCGGCGATCTCGCCCGCCGCGACATGGAGGACGAGATGTTCGTGCCGGCCCTGCGGGTCGCGTCGCGGTCGCTGCAGCGGGCCATAGAGCTGGAAAGCGGCGACGATGGCCTGATGGCCAAAGCGGCCAAGTCCAATCTCGACCTCGAGCAGCTGAACAGCGCCATCAGCGAGCACATGGCGGAACGCGACGACGGCGAGGCCAGGTATCCGGCGCCGCGCTGCCTCAGGGGTGTCGGCGCGAGCCAGCGCCGCGCCGGCGGAAGTGATGCCGGTCGCTACAGCGACGTAAGCGATTCCGGTCGGGGCTCGGGCCGATGGAGCGGCGGCGCCGACGAGATGGACGAGCGCCGCGCGATGCGCGGTGGCGAGAGTCACCGATCCGACGCCGAGGGCCGCGCTCGCGAGCCGAGACGACGCCGAAGCTATTGACGGATAGCTGCTGACTGCGGACGGACCTCCGACGCGTCTCGACGCGTTGCCGCGCGCCAAATCTAGCGGCGGTTCGCGAAATACGCCTCCACCACGGGGCGGACCACGTCCGCAGGCGGCCCTTCCTCGAACCGCGACGTGCCTTCGATCGGTTTCAAGTAGCCGTGGGCGCGGCAGGTGAACACCTCGACCATCGGTTTGAATGCGCCTGGATCGTCGAGGCTGCCGGCTTGCAGGAAAACCACCTGTGGCGTCTCGGGGCGACGGATGAGAACAGGGCTGCCGCAAACCTCGCAGAAGCCTCGTTGCATGGTCCGGCCGCTGTCGGCATCGACCCCGAAGTATCGCGGCTCGCAACCGAGCATCGCCAGTCGATCGGCGGCCACGATCAACACCTCGGCAAATGCCGATCCGCTGGCCTTCTGGCAGTCGGCGCAATGGCAGACCAGATGAAAGATGGGATCGTCGGCCAACGCGTAGCGAACGGCGCCGCAGGCACAACCACCGCTGAGCTTCGACATCCGGCGTTCTCCTTTGGGCTTCGGCAACCGCGCCGCGGCAAATGTTTCGACGCGCCTCATGTTGCCTGACGGTCGACACCACCCGCAACCCGTCCCGTCTCCCAGCCGATCAAGGCACGCTTGCGGGTGAGGCCCCAATGGTAGCCACCGAGCTGCCCATCGCCGCGCAGCACACGATGGCACGGGACGACGAACGAGATCGGATTGCGGCCGACGGCCGAGCCGACGGCCCGCGCCGCCGTCGGCTGCCCGAGATGACGCGCGATGTCAGCGTAGGTGACGGCCCGGCCCATCGGAATGCGCAGCAGCGTCTGCCAAACGCGCACCTCGAAATCCGTGCCGATGAGCACCAGCCGCACAGGTTGCTCCGCGGCCCAGCGCCCCGGATCGAAGATGCGCGCAGCGAACGGTGCCGTTCGCTCGGGCGCCTCCACATATCGCGCGCGCGGCCAGCGGTGTGTCATGTCGGCCAGCGCCTCGTCACGCGTCTGGCCCTTGTCCTCGTCCACGAAGGCGAGGCCGGCGACGCCGCGATCGGTGGCGAGCACCAGGGCATTGCCGAACGGCGTCTCGTGGAAGCCCCAGACGATCTCCAGGCCCTCCCCCCGCCGCTTGTAGTCGCCTGGCGTCATCGCCTCGTGGTCGACGAAAAGGTCGTGCAAGCGCCCGGTGCCCGACAATCCCACCTCGTAGGCCGCGTCGAGAACACTCGCCGAGCCTGCGAGCAGATGGCGCGCATGATCGATGGTGACAGCCTGCACGAACTCCTTCGGCGATAGTCCGCACCAGCGCTTGAACAGCCGCTGCACATGGGCCGGCGACAGCTCCAGGTGCGCCGCGAGCCTCTCGAGCGTCGGCTGCTCCTCCCAGTGCACGGACAGGAAGGCGATGGCGCGCCTGACGACGTCGTAGTCTCGGTTGCCGCCCGCGGCGACGCTCGCCGGCGAGATCGTGGGCTTGTTCATGTCGAGCATGGCTGGCCTCGCGTGGTTGCGCTTGCGAGGCCGACAGTAGGGCCGTGGCGGCTGACCGGCGACCCGTTTCCGGCTGCCGGCACCGACCTTCGCCGAGCGCCAGGTCCGGCCGTATCACACGCGAAAGCAGCGCCGCGCATCGGCAAGCGCGCTCGTCAGCGAGCTGGCGAGATCACGACGCTCGTCGTCCGTCAGGAACCGCCCGAACGAGACGGCTCGGTCGTGCAGTCGCAGCTTGAGGTCCGTTCGCCCGTCGCGCCCCTCGATCAGCTCCACCCGCACCCAGTAGGGATTGAACGTGAACTGCTCGCGCCGACCCGATGGATGGAAGCGCGTGACCGTCAGCGCGTCGGGCACCAGCTCGACCGTCTCGCGCAAACGTCCCGAGCGGTAGTTGAGCCGGAACGCCAGATAGATCAGCGCCACGTCGAGACCGAAAAAGCCCAGCACCGGCCATGCCCCGATCATGTAGAACGCGAGGCCGGCGGCGAAGCTCACGATGGCGACGAAGATCATCAATCCCAGAAATCCCGCTGGCGCGAGCGAGCGGTGGGGGGCGAGCACCGCCCGGAAATTGCCGGGCTCTTGCACATCGATCGTGTTCTCGTCCATGTGAAGGGGTCCTGACCGAGCCTCCCCTGCGCCGAAATCTACACCACGGATCATGCCACCAGCCAAGCCTCAGCGAAAAAGCACCGTCAAACCAGCGGCAAGGCCCGTCGCGGCCAAGCCTGATGCTGCCGACGGTGCCCCGGTCACAGCGTCCGTGAAAGCCCCCGCGAAACGCCGGACCGCAGCCCGCCGTTCCCGGCAGCGCCGCATGCCGCCCGAGGCCGTGGCCGAGATGTTCCGGCGCTTCGCCGCGGCCAATCCCGAGCCGAGAGGCGAGCTCGAGCACGTCAACCCGTTCACGCTGCTGGTCGCCGTCGTGCTCTCGGCGCAAGCAACGGACGCCGGCGTCAACAAGGCGACGCGCGCCCTCTTCGCCACCGCCGACACGCCGGAGAAAATGGTTGCCCTCGGCGAGGATCGCGTCCGCGAGCACATCAAGACCATCGGCCTCTTCCGCAACAAGGCGAAGAATGTGATCGCCCTGTCCGAGGCTCTGATCGCCAGCCATGGCAGCGAGGTGCCGCGCGATCGCGCCGCGCTCGAGGCTTTGCCGGGCGTCGGCCGCAAGACGGCGAACGTGGTGCTGAACAGCGCCTTCGGCGAGCCGACGATCGCCGTCGACACGCACCTCTTCCGCGTGGCGAACCGGCTGGCGCTCGCGCCGGGCAAGACGCCGCTCGAGGTCGAGCAGGGGCTGATGGCGGCGGTGCCGCCGGAATATCTGCTGCACGCCCACCACTGGCTGATCCTGCACGGCCGCTACACGTGCAAGGCCCCGCGCCCGCGCTGCGGGGCCTGCATCATCGCCGACCTGTGCACGTCGCCGGAGAAGGTCGCCCCGTGAGCGCCGCGACGGCCACCGATGGCGCGACGGCACTCGCCGTGGAAACGCTCGATGCGCTGGCCGCGATGGGGCCGATAGCGCGCCCGCTCGTTGCCGGAGAGGCCTCGGGCCGTCTCGCGTCGGCCCTCTCGAGAGGAGGCTCCGAGCCCGCAATCTGGTTGCGCGAGGCATCGGCGCCGTCGAGCCGCCACCGCGCGACCGCCTGGCCCGAGCCGCCGGCACAGCCGCCCGACAGCGCCCTGGTGCGTCTGCCGAAAGCAAAAGGCGCGCTCGAGATGGCGCTGCACGCGGCAGCCGCCGTCGTCCCGGCGGGTGCGGTCATCGCTGTCTTCGGCGCCAACGCCGAAGGTATCCGCTCGGTTGGCACGAGGCTCGCGGCCGTGAGCGATGGCATCGAGACGATCGCCATCGGCCACCATGCCCGTGTCGTCGCCGGCCGCCGCAAGGCCGACCTTGCCGGCCCCGGCCTCTCGCTCGCCGGCTGGCGCCGCACGGGCTCGATCGAGATCGCCGGCACACGCCGGTCATGGGTCAGCTATCCGGGCACGTTCGCCGGCGGCGGGCTCGATGCCGGCACGGCCTTGCTGCTGGAGCACCTGCCGCCGCTTCGAGGCCGTGGGCATGTCCTCGATTTCGCCGCAGGCACCGGTGTTGTCGCCGCCGCCGCACTGGCACGGTGGCCGGAGGCGAGCATCGACATGATCGAGGCCGACGCGGCGGCGCTCCTCGCGGCGACAGAGAACGTGCCCCAGGCCCGCGCCATCCTCGGCACCGGGCTCGGCGATGCGGGGAGCGCCCGCTACGACCTGATCGTGTCCAACCCCCCCGTGCACGACGGCGTCCACGACAGCCGCGACGTGCTCGACCGGCTCATCCGTGAGGCGCCGGCGCACCTGCACCCCGCCGCCAGCCTGATGCTGGTCGTCCAGCGCCGCGTCCCCGTGCTCGCCGCCATGACCGCCGCACTCGCCGACGCGCGCATCGTCGCCGAGACAAGCCGCTACACGGTGGCCGCAGCCCAAGCACCGCCGCGCCGGGGATAGGACGCTCGCGCCTCCTACCCCTTCAGCGCCTCGAGCATGGTGGTGCCGAGGGCGGCGGGGGAGTAGGAGATGTGGATGCCGGCCGACTTCATGGCCTCGAACTTGTCTTGCGCCGCGCCCTTGCCGCCCGAGATGATGGCGCCGGCATGGCCCATCCGGCGGCCCGGAGGCGCCGCGGCGCCCGCGATGAACCCGACCATCGGCTTCGACCGGCCGCGCGCCCGCTCGCGCTTCAGGAACTCGCAGGCGTCCTCCTCGGCCGAGCCACCGATCTCGCCGATCATGACGATGGCGTCGGTGTCGGGGTCGGCGAGGAACATGTCGAGCACGTCGATGAACTCGGTGCCCTTCACCGGATCGCCGCCGATGCCGACGGCCGACGACTGGCCGAGCCCGACATCGGACGTCTGCTTCACCGCCTCGTAGGTGAGCGTGCCCGAGCGCGACAGGATGCCGATGCGGCCCGGCTTGAAGATGTTGCCCGGCATGATGCCGATCTTGCAGGCGCCGGTGGTGAGCACGCCGGGGCAGTTGGGGCCGATCAGCCGCGACCACGAGCCGGTCAGCGCCCGCTTCACCTTGATCATGTCCATGACCGGGATGCCCTCCGTGATGCACACGATGAGCGGGATCTCGGCGTCGATGGCCTCGAGGATGGCGTCGGCGGCGAAGGCCGGCGGCACGTAGATGGAGGTGGCGTTGCAGCCGGTCCTGGCCTTGGCCTCGGCCACGCTGTCGAAGATCGGCACGCCGGCGAGCTTCGTGTCCGGGTGCTTCGAGCCGCCCTTCCCCGGCGTCACGCCGCCGACGACCTGCGTGCCATAGGCCAGCGCCGCGCTGGTGTGATAGGTGCCCTGGGCGCCCGTGATGCCCTGGCAGATGACCTTGGTATTTCGGTCGACGAGGATTGCCATGCGCGGGTCCTTGCTCCTGGCGGCTCCGCTCCACCTGCAGGCAGGGCCTGGACGCCGCGCGGGCCTCGCGGCTGGCAGGACGACGACCTGCCTAGTGCGCCTTTTGCGCCAAAGGCCGATCTGGATCAAGCTTGCGCGGAGTAGATGTCTCGCGCGCGAAATGCTAGCGGTTCGCGTTTGAGCCTGGCATTGGCCTGATCCGCGGGCTCTCGCCCTTCGCGGCCCCGGCGCGCGCCGCCAGGTTGCATCTCCATTCCCCAACGCGTCGGGCGGCACCGAAAACCTTGGCCCCTCGCACCGGCGGTGGCATGATCGTGCCCTTCGACAACGCCTCCGAGAAAAGGCCCGCGCCTCATGCCGTTCGAGCCCGCCAGCGATATCCTCGCCGACTACACCGTCCTCGACCTCACGCGCGTCCGCTCGGGGCCGACCTGCATCCGCCAGCTCGCCGACTGGGGCGCCAACGTCATCAAGATCGAGGACCCCGAGTCGGACAAGGTGGGTCTCGGCGGGCCGCGCTCGGGCTCGGATTTCCAGAACCTCCACCGCAATAAGCGCTCGATCACGCTCAACCTGAAGTCGACTGCCGGTCGCGAGGTGTTCATGGCGCTCGCCGCCCGCGCCGACGTGATCGTGGAGAACTACCGGCCCGACGTGAAGACGCGCCTCGGCATCGACTACGCCGCCGTCTCGAAGATCAACCCGCGCATCGTCTATGCCTCCATCTCGGGCTTCGGCCAGGACGGCCCGCTCGCCGATAGACCCGGCTTCGACCAGATCGCGCAGGGCATGGGCGGGCTCATGTCGATAACCGGCGAGCCGGGCAAGGGGCCGATGCGCGTCGGCATCCCGATCGCCGACCTCACCGCCGGCATCTTCTGCTCGCAGGGCATCCTGCTCGCCCTGATGGAGCGCCAGAAGTCGGGTAAGGGCCAGTGGGTGCAGACCTCGCTCCTGCAGGCGCAGGTGTTCATGCTCGACTTCCAGGCGACGCGCTGGCTGATGGACAAGGAGGTGCCGCCGCAGGCCGGCAACGACCACCCGACCTCCATCCCGACCGGCGTGTTCAAGACCTCGGACGGCTACATCAACATCGCGGTCGCCGGCCAGAAGATGTGGGAGAAGTTCGCGTCGCTGTTCGACGACGCCGGCTTCAAGAGCCCGGACTTCGCCGACGCCAAGGGCCGGTCGAAGAACCGGAAGGCGCTCAACGCGCTCATCGAGAAGCACACGGCCACGAAGCCCTCCGCCTACTGGATCGAGCACTTGAACGCCCACGGCTGCCCGGCCGGCGAGATCAACTCCATCGACCAGGTGTTCGGCCTCGAGCAGGTGCGCCACCTCGGCCTCGCGCAGCCGATGGTCAGCCAGGAGCGCGGAGCCACCGAGGTTCTCGGCCAGCCCATCCTCATGAGCCGCTCGAAAGCCTCCGTGAAGCGTCCGCCGCCCAAGCTCGGCCAGCAGACCGACGAGGTTCTGGCCGAGATCGGCTACGAGCCCGACGCCATCGCCAAGCTGCGCAAGGACGGGGCCGTCTGAAGGCCCCGGCCCGTCACCGGTCACCGCTGGCGCGGCGTCAGATGCCGCGCGTCGGGAGCCGCGCGGTGATCCATCGCGCGCAGGATCGTGGCGTTCATCATGTAGACGCCCATGACGGCGGTCAGCTCGAGCAGGCCCTTCTCGCCCCAACGGGCGCGTATGGCCGCGAACATCTCGTCGGAGACCTTGCGCTCCTCGAGCAGCTGTCGCCCGAAGCCGACGATCAGGGCCTCGTCGCCGGTGAGCCCGTCGAGGGGCCCCAGCGTGTCGACGGCGCGGATGGCCTCCTCGCGCGTGCCGGCGGCGAGTCCCAGCCGCACGTGCGCGCTCCAGATGAAGTCGGCATCGGCGGCCCGCGCCGCCGTGCAGATGGCCAGCTCCGATTCTGCCGCGGTCAGCGTCGTGTGATAGCGCAGATGCTCGACGAGGTCGGAGAGCAGCGCGCCGGCCTTGCCCGCGTACGTTAGATAGCTCGACGGCGGCGGCATGCTCTTTCGCGTCGCCTGGATGTGACGCACGGCGGCGCGGGTCTCCTCGGGGAAGGCGTCGGTATCGGCGGGAATGGGCAGTCTCGGCATGGCTCTGCTCCGGCGGGCGGCCACGAGCGGCCGCAGCCCACGACGATGCACCAGGCGACGAGGACCGTGAACCCTCGGCGAGGTCTGCCGCTGCAGGACATGCCTCTCGCAATCCCGGCACGGCCCGAATTTCGGTCGCTCAGCCATCGGGACGAGGCAGCGGCAGCCGCTTCGCCGCCGCGATTCATGTGCTACACGTGCACGTCCGGCGACGGCTCGCGACCGAGCGTCGTCCGCATCCACTTCGTGGGAGGCACCTACACATGAAACGGTTGCTTGCGATCACCACGCTGACGGCGGGACTGGCGCTGCCGGCGCTGGCCCAGGAGATTCCGATCGCCGTCGTCGGCCCGATGACGGGCGGCGAGGCGAGCTTCGGCGCGCAGATGAAGGCTGGCGCCGAGATGGCCGTTGCCGACATCAACGCGGCGGGCGGTGTCACCATCGGCGGCAAGAAGCAGAAGCTGAAGCTGTCGGTCGGCGACGACGCGTGCGATCCGAAGCAGGCGGTTGCCGTCGCGACCAAGCTGGCGGGCGAGAAGGTGAAGCTCGTCGCCGGTCACTTCTGCTCCGGCTCGTCGATCCCGGCCTCGAAGGTCTATGCCGAGGAAGGCATCGTCCAGATTTCGCCCGCCTCGACCAATCCGAAGCTCACCGACGAGCGCGCCGGTCCCAACGTGTTCCGCGTCTGCGGCCGTGACGACCAGCAGGGCGGCGTCGCCGGCAAGTATCTCGCGACGAAGTTCAAGGACAAGAAGATCGCCATCATCCACGACAAGTCGGCCTACGGCAAAGGCCTCGCCGACGAGACGCAGAAGGCGATGAATGCGGCCGGCAAGAAGGAGGCTCTCTACGAGGCCTATACGAAGGGCGAGAAGGACTACACCGCCCTCGTCACCAAGCTGAAGCAGGCGGCGATCGACGTGCTCTACGTCGGTGGCTACCACAGCGAGGCCGGCCTCATGGCGCGTCAGATGCGCGACCAGGGCATGAAGACCATCCTCGTCTCGGGCGACGCGCTCGTCACCCAGGAGTATTGGCAGATCACCGGCAAGGCGGGCGAAGGCACGCTGATGACGTTCTCGCCGGACCCGCGCCGCAACGCCGCCAACAAGGCGCTCGTCGAGCGGTTCCGCAAGGCGAAGGTCGAGCCGGAAGGCTACGTCCTCTACACCTATGCCGCCATCCAGGCGTGGAAGCAGGCGGCCGAGAAGGCCGGCGGCACCGAGACGAAGAAGGTCGTCGAGCAGTTGAACAAGCTGCAGTTCGACACGGTGCTCGGCAAGTTCAAGTTCGACGGCAAGGGCGATCCCTCGCTGCCGCCCTACGTGTTCTACCAGTGGAAGGACGGCAAGTACGACCAGCTCTGATCCCGGCACGACAGCCGTCGGAGACCCTGGGCCCGCGCCACCGCGCGGGCCTTTTCTGTTCGAGCGCCTGTCATGGGCTATCGGCTGGCCCGGCTCGGCGCGGCCCCGGAGCCGATCGTGGGCCCGAGCCAGTCGACCACCACGTCGACGGCACCGTGCTCGTCGAGGTCGACGTGCCGTCCGTCCGGAAACAGCACGAGCTTCTTCGGCTCGCGCGCCGCGGCGTGGATCGCCTTGCCCATCGCTACCGGAATGATCGCATCGCGCTCGCCGTGGATGACGAGCACGGGTGCCGATACGCGGGCGATGTGGCGGTCGCTCTCATAGCGGTCGGCCAGCAGCGGGCGGACCGGCAGATAGGGGTAGGTGAGCAGCGCCACATCCACGATCGAGGTGTAGGGCGCATCGAGGACCAGCGCCGCGACGGGCCGGACGCCGGCAAGCTGAATGGCGACGCCCGAGCCGAGCGACTCGCCGA
>JBFWQN010000144.1:0-10685 GCA_050249405.1 Hyphomicrobiaceae bacterium
TGGCGTCGAGCTTGCGGAACACCTCCTGCTTGACGGCGAGCTTCTCGAACACGGCCTCGACGATGAAATCGGCATCGGAGAGGGCGCCGAGGTCGAGCGAGCCCTGCAAGCCCTCCAGGATTTTTTCGGCAGCCTCCGGTTTCAGACGCCCCCGCTTCACATTCGAGTCGATCGTCTCCCGGATGCGCGCGAGGCCGCGGTCGAGCGCCTCCTGCCGTGTCTCGACGACCGTCACGGGGAGGCCCGCCTGCAGGAAGGCGAGCGAGATGCCGACGCCCATGGTGCCAGCGCCGACGACGCCGATCCTCTCGACGGGGCGGGGCTTCACGTCCTTCCCGATATCGGGAATGTCGGCGGCCTTGCGCTCGGCGAAGAACGCGTATTGCAGCGCCCGAGCGTAGGGGCTGGCGTGCAACTCGGCGAACAGAGCCTTCTCGCGGGCGACGCCGGACTTGTAGTCCGAGCCGACGGCGGCCTCGACAGCGGCGATGCAATGCCCTGCCGCCATCGGCCCGGACGGGTGCCTGCCGAGGCTCTCACGCCGCTTGTCGAAAAGGCCTGCCGGCACGGCGGATTTGTCGATGGCCCTGGCCGAGACCGGGCGCGCACCCTTGCCCGAGGCGATCAGCTCGCGCGCAAAACCGACGGCCGCAGCCACGACATCGCCGTCGACCACCTTGTCGGCGAGGCCGTTCCGCTCGGCCGCGGCGGCGTTCATGAAGCTGCCCGAGACGATCGCATCGAGTGCCGCCTCGACGCCGATCAGGCGAGGCAGGCGCTGCGTGCCACCGGCACCGGGCAGAATGCCGATCTTGACCTCCGGCAGCCCGAGCTGGCTCACGCCTCGCGCGATCACCCGATAATGACAGCCGAGCGCCACCTCGAGGCCGCCGCCGAGGGCGAGCCCGTTGACGGCGGCGATCACGGGCTTCGGGCTCGCCTCCATCTCGTCGATGACCTCGGGCAGGCCGGGCTCCTTCAGGCCGGACGCGAACTCGGCGATGTCGGCACCGGCCGAGAAGGCGCGCCCCTCGCCGGTGACCACGATGGCCTTCACGGAGGCGTCGGCATTGGCCCGGCGGACGGCATCCAGAAGCCCCGTGCGCACGCCATGCGCGAGCGCGTTCACGGGCGGGTTGGAAAGCCTCAGAACCACTACGTCGCCGTGCAACTCGACATCGACCTTCGCCATCGCGTGTCCCTCTCGCATGCCCGCCCGAGCGCCGGCGGCCGAGGAGCTTCTCGCCCTTGGCGCGACCCACGCACGTCGCTACGCTTCTCGCCAAGGTTATCCGGGAGGAGAGGACAATGCTCAAGGGCCAGATGATGGACCGGCCGCTGCTGGTCTCGAGCCTGATCGACTATGCGGCCGAGGTGCACGCGACAATTCCCATCGTCACGTCGACGGTGGAGGGGGGCGTCCACCGCCAGACGTTCGCCGAGACGCGCCGGCGCGTCGCCCGCCTCGCCAATGTGCTCCTGAAGCTCGGGGTCAAGCCGGGCGACCGGGTGGCGACGCTCGCCTGGAACACCTACCGGCACTTCGAGCTCTACTTCGCCATCTCAGGCATTGGAGCGGTCTGCCACACCATCAATCCGCGTCTGTTTCCCGAGCAGATGGCGTACATCGTCAACCATGCCCAGGACTCCATGCTGTTCCTGGACACGACGTTCGTGCCCCTCGTCGCGAAGCTGCGGGACAGCTTCGGGCCGGTCAAAACCTATGTTGCCCTCTGCGATCGCGAGCACATGCCGGCGGGCGAGCCTATTCCAGGCATGCTTTGCTACGAGGAGCTGCTGGCTCTCGGCGAGCCGGCCATCGAGTGGCCGGACCTCGACGAGAACGCGGCCTGCGCGCTCTGCTACACGTCCGGCACCACCGGCGAGCCCAAGGGCGCCCTCTACTCGCACCGCTCGACGATGCTGCATTCGTTCTATGTCATAGCGTCCTCACAGGGCTCCTTTCCCAAGAGCCAGCCGATCTTGCCGGTGGTGCCACTTTTCCACGCCAACGCCTGGGGCCTGCCCTTCGTCGTCTCGCTCACCGGGTCGCCGTTCGTGATGCCGGGCCCGCGCCTCGACGGGCCGAGCCTGTTCGACCTGATGGACGGCGAGAAGGTCTGGGGCGGCTGGGGTGTGCCGACCGTGTGGCTCGGCCTGCTCGAGGAGATGAAGAAGCGCGGCCGCAAGCCCGCGGGGCTCACGCAAATCTTCACCGGCGGCTCGGCCATCGCGAGGCCGACGATGGAGACCCTGGAAAAGGATTGGGGCATCCAGATCGTGCACGGCTGGGGCATGACCGAGATGAGTCCCGTGGGCACCCTCACGCAGATGACGCCCGAGGAGATGGCGCTGCCGTTCGAGCAGCGGATGGACATCAAGAGCCGCCAGGGCCGGCGCATGTTCGGCGTCGACATGAAGATCGTCGATGCGGAAGGAAAGCCATTGCCGTGGGACGGCACGTCGAGCGGCGAGCTGTTCGTTCGGGGTGCGGCCGTCGTCTCGGGCTATTACAACAACGAGGTTGCGACGAAGGCGGCGATCGACAAGGACGGCTGGTTCGGGACGGGCGACGTCGCGACCATCACGCCGGACGGCTGGCTCGTGCTCGTCGACCGCACCAAGGACCTCGTCAAGTCGGGTGGCGAGTGGATTTCTTCGATCGACGTCGAGAATGTGGCGATCGGCTGTCCCGGAGTCGCCAACGCCGCCGTCATCGCAGTCCCGCATCCCAAGTGGTACGAGCGGCCGCTGCTCGTCGTGGTCCGTGTGCCGGGCGCCAGTGTCACCAAGGAGGATGTGCTGGCGCATGTCGGGGCGAAACTCGCCAAGTGGCAGGTGCCGGACGATGTGGTGTTCGTCGACACGCTGCCGATGACCGCGACAGGCAAGATCTCGAAGAAGGACCTCCGGGCGAAGTTCGCGGAGCACAAGCTGGAAGGCTGAGCCGGGACCGGGGTCGCGCCTCTCGCAGGAGAGCGTCGACCGCCGGCCGTTCGCCGGGCGCCGGCTACTCGGTCACCTGATGCACCTCGACGACGTTGCCGTCGGGGTCGTGGAAGAAGATCTGCTGCCAGCCCTTCATGGCCCAGGCACCGAAGTCGGAATAGGGGATCCCGCGCTCCTCCAGCCGCTTCTTGAAGGCCGCGATGTCGTCCGTGCGGAAGGCGATGTGACCCTTCTCGAGCGGGTTGATGGCCTGGCCGGTCTTGAAACCGATGGCGAGGTCGCGCTCGGCGAGGTGCACCTCGGACTGGCCGTCGGTGACGAAGGCCACCTTGCCCGAGTAGCCCTGCGAGGTGTCGCGTGTTGCGTTGCGCGACGCCTCCGACTTCATGTCGAGGACCTTGGTGTAGAATTCGTCCATGGCGGCGACGTTCGTCGTGCACAGGTTGAGGTGATGCAACTGCAGCTTCATGTCGTTCTCCAGGTTGGGGGAAGTGGTGACTGGCTGTCGGGTCGGCCGTCAACAGCGCCGTGCCGCGATAGGCCTCGGCGAGGAGATGGCGACGTCGGTCGACGCGAGGCGACCCTCGTCGGCGGCGGCAACGTCCCGGCGGCAGAGGGCATCGGGTCCCTCATGGCGCGGCGCGGAGCCCGATCCTAGCAGCGTGCATGCCGTGTCCGCCACCCGCGGCTCGCCGTCGTGTGGCGGACTGCCCTCTTTTCTTGCTCTCGGTCCCCCATCCGCATATGGTCCGCGCCGCTTTGCGTCCGCAAGGCCACGACCGACAACTTCCAGACCCCCGAAAGGCACCGTGCCATGGGCTTTTTCTCCGACAGCCTGAACCGGATCACCCCGTCCGCGACCATGGGCATCTCGGCGAAAGCTCGCGCGCTTGCCGCAGCCGGGCGCGACATCGTCATTCTTTCGCAGGGCGAGCCCGATTTCGACACGCCGCAGAACATCAAGGACGCCGCGATCAAGGCGATCCAGACCGGCAAGACGAAATACACGGATCCGGATGGCATGCCGGAGCTGAAGGACGCGGTCGTCGCCAAGTTCAAGCGCGAGAACGGCCTCGAGTACAAGCGCAGCCAGATCACCATCGGCTCGGGTGGCAAGCAGGTGCTGTTCAACGCGCTCTGCGCCACCGTCAACCCCGGCGACGAGGTGGTCATTCCTGCGCCGTGCTGGGTGAGCTACGCCGACATCGTGCAATTCGCCGGCGGCAAGCCGGTGTTCGCCGAGTGCCGCATGGAGGACGGCTACAAGCTGCGCCCCGAGGTGCTCGACCGGGCGATCACGCCGAAGACCAAGTGGTTCATGTTCAACGCACCGTCGAACCCGACGGGAGCCGCCTACTCGAAGGCCGAGATGAAGGCGTTGACCGACGTGCTGATGCGGCACGGTCACGTCTGGGTGCTGACCGACGACATGTACGAGCACCTGCTGTTCGACGGGCACGAGTTCCATACGATCGCGCAAGTCGAGCCGCGGCTCTATGAGCGCACGCTGACGGTGAACGGCCTTTCCAAGGCGTACTGCATGACCGGCTGGCGCATCGGCTATGCGGGCGGGCCCGAGCCGCTCATCAAGGCGATGGGCAAGCTGCAGAGCCAGTCGACCTCGAATCCGTCGTCGATCTCGCAGTGGGCCGGTGTCGAGGCGCTGACCGGTCCGCAGGATTTCATCCCGATCAACAACGAGAAGTTCCAGGTCCGCCGCGATCTCGTCGTGTCGATGCTCAACCAGGCCAAGGGTATCAAGTGCCCGAAGCCGGAAGGGGCCTTCTACGTCTATCCGTCGTGCGCGGGCACGCTCGGCAAGACGACGCCAAAGGGCACGAAAATCGTCACCGACGAGGATTTCGTCACGGCGCTGCTCGAGGAGGAGGGTGTGGCGACGGTGCATGGCGCCGCCTTCGCCATGTCGCCGTTCTTCCGGGTGTCCTATGCGCTCGACAATGCCAGCCTCGAGGAGGCGTGCAAGCGCATCCAGCGCTTCTGCGGCAACCTGCGCTGAGGGTCGCGAGCTCCGGCGCGGACATCCCGCGTCGGAGTCTCCGACGTCGTTGGATCACGAAAAGTTTTGCGCGGCGTGATCGGGTCGCTGGATTAACGTGCTCCCCGCCGGGGCCGAGCTCCGGCGGGGAGCAATCATCAGGGACACCTCATGTCGAAGTCTAAAGCTCTGGCCGGGCTCGCTGTCCTGGCCGGTCTCGCCGTCGCTGCGTCGGGTGCCGTGGTGGCGCAGGATGCCATCGCCAAGCGCAAGGAGATCATGAAGGCCGTCGGCGGTGCGACCAAGGCGTCGGGCCAGATGGTCAAGGGCGAGGCGCCCTACGACGCCGCCAAGGCCAAGGCCAGCATGGATACCATCGCCACCGGCTGGGGCGATTTCGCCAAGCTGTTCCCGAAGGGCAGCGAGACGGGCGGCGAGACGACGGCAGCACCCAAGATCTGGGAGTCGTTCGCCGACTTCGAGGCCAAGGGCAAGCAGATGGCGGCCGACGCCGCCAAGGCGAGCGCCGAGGCAGCCAAGGGCGCCGATGCGTTCAAGGCCGCGTTCGGCGAGGTGGCCAAGAGCTGCAAGGGCTGCCACGAGGTCTATCGCGTGAAAAAGCAGTAGACGCTGCGACTGCGAGGACCATCTTCGAGGGGAGGGTGCTTGCGGGCGCTCTCCCCTCGCCGTTTCGGTTGCCATTCGCGCAACGAGAGTTGGAACCCTGCCCTGCGTTCACGGTTGTTCGGCACTCATGACCTTCGGCGAGAGGCTTCGTGACGCGCTGACCTGCGACACGTGCCGGGTCTACCGGCGGGCCACGCTCGTCGTTCTCATCCTGCTCGCCGCGTTTTGGTTGCTGTGCTGAGGGCGCCATGGCACCGACCAGACGCGTGACCCGGCTGCCGCCGCAAGGCGGAGGCCGATGGATAGTCTCGCGTGGCTCGACACTGCGTCAGGGGCATCCGGTCCCGATCGGCCCCGAGGATATGACCGTCACACTTCGTGACGGCCGCTCCGTCACGATCCGGGATCTCGGCGCAAGGGACGGCGTACCGCTCGTCGCGCTGCACGGCACGCCCGGCTCGCGCGTGAAATTCGTCACGGCCGATGCCGTGGCTCGTCGCCATGGCATCCGGCTGATAGCTCCCGACAGGTGGGGCTACGGCGGGACGTCGCCGCACCCGCGCCCGTCGCTCACGGCCTATGCCGACGACATGGCCGAGGTCGCCGACCTGCTGGGCATCGGCCGTTTCGCCATCTTCGGGGTGTCCGGCGGCGGTCCCTATGCAGCGGCTGTCGCGAGCGTTCTCGGCGACAGGATCACGGCCCTCGCGCTCGCGGCGCCGGTCGGGCCGATCGCCGGCGAGGACGATGCCGAGATCACACCGTTCCACCGCTTCTGTTTCGGCCCGATCGCGCGGCGGCCGGCAACTGTCGGCGCCGTCTTCCATGCCTTCCGCGCCATGCTGGACGTCTCGCCGGTGATCGGCATGAGAATGGCCATGCTGCGCATCGCGGCGGTGGACCGGCGCGTCCTCGGGCGGCGCGATGTCGCCCGTCATCTGAGCCAGACCTTCGTCGAAGGCCTGAGGCCGGGCGTCGCCGGCCCCGTCGTCGACATGCAACTGTTCGGCACGCCCTGGGACGTCGATCTCGCCCGCTGCGCGGCGCCGGCCCGGTTGTGGCTCGGCTCCGCCGACCGGAATGTCCCGTGCTCGGCCGCGCGACGGCTGGCCACCCGCCTCCCCGGCTGCGAGCTGGTCGAGATCGCCGGCGAAGGGCATTTGTGGATCGCCGACAATTACGATGCCGTGCTCGAGTGGGTGGCCGGCGTGGCGGCGAGCGGTTGAGATCGGCGAGATCGGTTCGACAATTCGGCGTTGGTGGCCATTTCCGGCAGGTGGCGGGCAACCGGCTTGCATGTGATGGCGTGCCGGGTCAGCATTCGATGGCAGAGGACCGGTCAACGGCCTCGAAGGCTCCAGAGAAGAGCCGTCAACGAGTGAGGAGGATGCCGATGGTGAGGCCCCGAATTTCGCGCCGCCGTTTGTTGAAGCAAGGTGCAGCCGCGGTAGCTGCCACGACGCTCTCGGCTCCCTTCGTGCGCACGGCACGGGCCGCCGGCAGCCTGACGCTGGGACTTTGGGACCACTGGGTGCCCAACGCCAACGCGGCCTGCACCCAGTTGATCAACGAATGGGCCGAGAAAGAGAAAGTCGAGGTCAAGATCGACTACATCACGGGCCAGGGCAACAAGCTGCTCCTCACCATCGCTGCCGAGGCGCAGGCCAAGTCCGGCCATGACGTGATCATGATGAGCAATTGGCTGCCGATCGAGCACGGCGAACTGCTGGAGCCGGTCGACGATGTGATGGCCGGACTCTTCAAGGAGCACGGCGCGATCTACCCGGCCGTCGAAAGCTACGGAAAATTCGAGGGCAAGTGGGTCGGCGTTCCCTCCATCCGGGGCACGCTGGCCTATTGCTGCGCGACGCGCATCGACCACTTCCGCCAGCACGCCGGCATCGACATCGTCGCTATGTATCCGCCGTCCGCGCCGCCGGTGAAGGCGCTTGCCGACGCCTGGACGTGGGACGCCTTCATGGTCGCGGCCGAGAAGTGCCACAAGGCGGGCGTTCCGTTCGGCCTGCCGATGGGCTCGACGGCCGACACGGTGCAGTGGGTCGGCTCGCTCTTCACCTCGTTCGGCGCCGTGCTGGTCGATGCCAAGGGCAATATCACGGCGAGGTCGCCGGAGGTCCGGCAGGCGCTCGACTACGCCAAGCGGCTGATGGCGTTTCTGCCGCCGGAGGTGCCGTCGTGGGACGACGCCTCGAACAACAAGTGGCTCGTCGCCGGCAAGGGCGCGCTGATCATGAACCCGGCCTCGGCCTGGGCCGTTGCCAAGCGGGATGCGCCCGAGATCGCCCGCCAGATCTGGCACCATCCGCTGCCGAAAGGGCCGAAGGGCCGCTTCGTCGCGGCCACCACGTATTATCTCGCCATCTGGAAGTTCTCGAAAAGCAAGGCGGCCGCCAAGAGCCTGATCGCGCACATGTCGACGCGGGCCGCTGCCGAGCGGCTCATCCGTGCGAGCAACGGCTACGATCTGCCCTCGTTCGACAGCATGAACGACTTCACCGTCTGGGACGAGCAGGAGCCGCCGAAGGGGACCAACTCGCACTATCCCAACCGTCCCGGCGGCGACCAGCAGTTCGCGCTCGCGGCGGCCCCTGCTCCGGCCGGCATCGCCGCGCAGATCTACAGCCAGGCCATCATGCCGAAGATGATCCTGCGTCACGCCCAGGGCGAAAGCATCGACAAGACGCTCGATTGGGCGGTGCGCGAGCTCGAAGGCTTCGCCCGCTGAGCATCTGTCGAGGCACGCGCCGAGGCGGGCCTTGTCAGCTGCCAGCCGAAGGTCCAGCATCCATGTCAAGGGCACAAAGCCCCAACGCGCCGCGCCAGACGGCCGCAACAAGAGCCGAGGAGGAGGAAAGCCCATGACCAAGCATCGGATTTCGCGTCGCCGCTTTGCCCAGGGAGCTGCGGCTGCCGCGGCGAGCACGCTCGCAGCTCCATTCGTGCACACGGCCTATGCGGCCGGCAGCCTCACGGTCGGCATGTGGGACCACTGGGTGCCCGGCGCCAATGCCGCGACCGAGAAGATCATCAAGGAGTGGGGCGAGAAGGAGAAGGTCGACGTCAAGGTCGACTTCATCACCAGCCAGGGCCAGAAGCTCAATCTCACGGCTGTGGCCGAAGCGCAGGCCAAGGCCGGGCACGACATGCTTTATATCACGTCGTGGATGGCCTCGCGACAGGAGGAGTCTCTCGACCCCCTCGACGACATCATGACCGATCTCATCAAAGAGAATGGCGATGTCTCTGATGTCGCAAAGTATCTTGGCAAGATCAAAGGCAAATGGGTTGCAGTGCCTTCGACCTTCGGCGCACAAATGAAGGGACCGGCGTCGCGCATCGATCTCCTGAAACAGCATGCCGGCATCGACGTTCAGGCTATGTACCCGACCGGTGGCGCCCCCAAGTCCGACGCATGGACCTACGACGCCTTTCTGAAAGCTGCGGAGGCATGTCACAAGGCCGGCGTCCCATTCGGTATTGGCCTAGGCACGACCGCCGATTCGGTCGATTCCATCGGCGCGATCTTCGCTGCTTTTGGTGGCATTCTTGTCGACCAAAATGAGAAAATCACCGTCAAGACGGACGATGTTCGGCAGGCCGTCGATTACTGCAAGCGGCTCTATGCTTTCCTGCCGAAGGATGCGCCGTCGTGGGATGATGCATCGAACAACAAGGCGTTTGTCGCCGGGCAGGCGGCCATGATCCTCAATCCGCCTAGCGCCTGGGCCGTTGCCGCCCGCGACGCTCCGAAGATCGCCGAGCAAACTTGGCATCATCCTATGCCGAAGGGGCCGAAGGGACGCTATGCCTCGTTCCTGCAGTCACATCTCAGCATATGGAAATTCTCGAAGAACAAGAGTGCTGCGAAAAATCTGATCAGGCATTTGTCGTCGCGCGCTTCGGCCGAGGCCATGGTGACGGCGAGCAAAGGCTACGACATTCCCCCGTTCGCGAAGTTTAAGACGTTCAGCACGTGGGCCGAGATCGGGCCCCCGAAGGGCACGCTCTACCACTACCCCGACCCGCATCAGGACCAGATCCTGGCGGTTGCTGCCATGCCGACGCCGCACCGCATCGCGGAGCAGATCTACTTCCAGGGCATCATGACCAAGATGGTCGTCCGCCATGCGCAGGGCGAGCCCATGGAAAAGATGCTGGCCTGGGCCGAGACCGAGATCGAAGGCTTCATGCGCTGACGCCATTCGGCGTGTCCGTCCGTGCTCCCGGAGTCGGGGGCACGGGCGGATGCAACGCCGGTTCTCAGTTCTCTGCTCGCAGGAGACCAAGCATGGCGGACATTGCGGCACCTGCCGGCTCGACAGCCCGGAGCCGGACGCGACGACGCGGGCTGAACGCGTTCCTCCAGCGGCGATCGACGATCGCGTTCTTCATGACGCTGCCGCTCATCGTGCTGATCACGCTGCTCGTCATCTATCCAGCCGGCTACGCCATTCATCTCGCCACGCTGAATAAGAAAATGACGCAATTCGTGGGGATCAAGAACTTCACGTTCCTGTTCACCCGCGAGACGTTCTGGATGGTGGTGCAGCAGAGCTGCATTTTTGCCATCACCGCCGTTTTCTTCAAAGCGGTCATCGGCTTCATCGTCGCCCATCTCGTGCACAACGTGCCGAACGACAAGCAGCGCAAGTGGCGCGGCATGCTGCTCATTCCGTGGGTGATCCCGCCGGCGATGTCGACGCTCGCCTGGCTGTGGCTGTTCGACCCGTCGCATTCCGCTTTCAACTGGCTGCTCGCAAAAGTCGGCATCGGACCGGTTCCGTGGATCGGCGACGCCTACTGGGCGCGGTTCTCGGTGATCCTCGTCAACGTGTGGATCGGCGCGCCGTTCTTCATGATCATGTACCTGGCGGCGCTGAAGTCGGTGCCGGAGCAGCTTTATGAGGCGGCCAAGATCGACGGCGCCACGTGGTGGCAGACGATGCGCTACGTCACGCTGCCGATGATGCGCAACATCATCGCCATCACGGCGCTGTTCAGCACCATCGTCACATTCGCCAATTTCGACATCGTGCGCGTGCTCACGCGCGGTGATCCGCTCGACAAGACGCACGTCTTTGCAACCTGGGCC
>JBFWQN010000145.1:0-10673 GCA_050249405.1 Hyphomicrobiaceae bacterium
GCCGCCTCGTCGAGCGCGCGCTCGGTGCCGTGCCCGTAGACGAGATCAGCCGCGTTGAAGCGGCTCACCGCATAGCGCAGCCAGTCGCGCACGGTCTGGAGGGCCTCGAGCCGGTCGTCCTGCTCGCTCATGTGATGTCGCCGACGGCTGGGGAAAATTGAATTCGCCGGCGACTTATCAACAGATTTTCCACCGCCACGCAATTCCCGCGCCTGTGCGAATCGGATTCGGGTGCCCCTGCTGCCGCCTGCCGCGAGGAGACCACCGCATGGCCAATTTTCCGACCCACATCGGCATCGGCACACTGGCGAGCGGCATGCTCGCCACACTGACGCTCGCGGCCAACGTGGTGGCGCCGGAGAGCCTGGTCGCCGTCACGGTGGCCGGCGTGCTCGGCTCCGTGCTGCCGGACATCGATCTCAAAGATTCGCGGCCGGGACGCGCCTTGTTCTTCGGACTCGCCGCCTTCTTCTCGTTCGTGGCGCTGTTTATCGGGGCGGGACGATACTCGATCGTGGAGCTGTGGATCCTGGCCGGCCTCACGTTCCTCGTGGTCCGATACATCGTGCACGGCATCTTCCACCGCATCTCGTACCACCGCGGCATATTCCACTCTGTGCTCGCCGCCGTCTTCTTCGCGCTCTTGACGGTTGTATTCTACCGTTATGTGCTCGGGCGGCACGAGGGCGTCGCCTGGCTCGCCGGCGGCTTCATGCTCGCCGGCTATCTGGTGCACCTGCTGCTCGACGAGATCTACAGCGTGGACGTCATGGACACGCGCATCAAATCGTCGTTCGGCACAGCGCTGAAGCTGTGGGACGGCCATCACCTGGGCCATTCGGCGGCGATGGCCGCGGCGACGGCGGGAATGTTCCTGATCACGCCGCCCGCCAAGGTGTTCGTCGACGGGATCACGTCGCCGGCACTTTGGACGGGGCTGCGCCAGCAGATGCTGCCGCGCGACAAATGGTTCGGCTTCATCGGCGACATGGCGGCGCTGGAGCATTGGAGGAAGCCAGCGGCACCGACGGCCGCCATCGTACAGCCGGCTCCGGAGGCCACGAGCAGCGTCACCACCGGCTCGGTGCCGGAGGCGACAGCAACGCCGGCTGCCGCCGCGGTCGAGGACGCGCAGAGCCGGCGCTGACACGCCGGGCCTGTCTTCAGCCGATCTCGGCGTCCTTCTTCGGGATGAGATCGTAGGGAAGCGCGAAGCGCGGCATGGCCTGCAACTGCCGCGACCAGCGCAGGAGATTCGGCCAGCGGGCGATGTCGAGGCCGCCTTCGGCCATGAACACCATGCGCCCCCAGCAGCCGATATCGGCGATGGTGCAGGTCTCTCCGACGAGCCAGCCCCGTCCCTCGAGGGCGGTGTCGACGAACGTCAGTGCCGCCTCGGCTGCGGGGCGGAAATAGTCCATCACAGCCGGGTCTACTGCGCGAAAGCGCGAGTAGTGACGAACCTTGGCGACGTTGGTGATGGCGTCCGCTTCCCAGGACAGCCACTCGCGGGCGGTCCAGCGCTCCTGCTCCGTGCGGCCCTCGAAATGTCCGGTCGAGCGGGCGAGATAGTCGAGGATCACGTTCGACTGAACGACTGTCAGGCCGCGATGACGCAGCGCCGGCACCTGACCGTAGCGGTTGACGGCCCGGTAGGCCGGCTCGTGCTGAGCGCCCTTCTTGAGATTGACCGTGCGAAACGAGAACGGCAGCCCGGACAGCGCCAGATACAGCATGGGCTTGTAGGTGGAGCTCGACGTGAAGCTGCCGTAGAGCGTGATGTGCTCGTCAGCCATATCCGCTCCCGCCTCACGCGCTCTTCTTGGCGTTGGCCGCAACGCCCGTCAGATAGTTGTGTATGAGGTCGCGGACGAGGATGCTCGCCGCCTCGCTCGTGACGTTAGAGAGCTTGTTGGCCGTGGCGAGCGAGGTGATGCCGTGCACGCCCGCCCACAAGACGCGAGCCGCGCGGCCCCGCTCCATGACGGCCTCGGGCGGAAACAACGGGGCCATCGCCGCCTCGACACGGCTCATCAGGGTTTCGAGCTTCTGCTGATACCAGCCCGGCGTCTGGCTATCGGCCGGCATGTAGTGCTCGAACAGCAAATTCCAGAGCTTGGGCCGCTCGTTGGTGAAACCGAGATAGGCCTCGGCCAGCCGCGAGACCTTCTCGTCCGGCGGACCGTCCGCGATGGCCTTGGTCAGCCGCTCGTCCAACGCGTCCAGAACACGGGCCTCGATGTGCAGCACCACATCGTCCAGGTTCTGGAACATGTTGTAGATGGTGCCGGGAGAATAGCCGATGCGACGCGCGATCTCGCGGGCGGAGAGCCCTGCGAGACCGTTCGTCTCGATAATCGACTGCGCGGCATCCAGGATGAGCTGGCGCAGCTGCTCGGGAGTATGCGTGGACCGACGTCCCATGACGCGCTCAATGCCCTGGAGAGATGTTGATCGGCGTCCAGATTACGTATGCGAGCCGAGATCGGCAATGCTCGATGTGCTGAACAGCGGCGAAACTGTTTCGTTGCCACCCCCGATCAAACGTTCTCGCCCGCCGGCCGGTTCTCGGCGGCGGGCGAAAAGCGGCGGGTCTGCGCCAACTCAGAGGTTGCCGCCGGTCACGCAGTTGACGGGCTGGAGATGAACGCAGCTGGCGTTGCGCGGCTTCAGGTAGAACTTCTCGTCGAGGCTGAAGGCGCTCTGGATGAAGTAATTGAAGATCAGGGGCGTGTAGTTGTAGGTCGCCTCTGCGACGATGACACTCTCCCCGGCCACGAGAAGGCCGGCAGGAATGCTGCTGTAGGGGGCGTTGCGCGCGTAGGGCGTGCCGCCTCGGTTGTCGCGAGACCAGTCGACGACGTAGGACACGGCCCCGGGGTTGCCGGCGACGGCCTGCGCCTTGACGCTGACGATGCGCACAGTCAAGGCCGAGATGTCGTACGGCTGGATGAGCTGCTCGATGATCTTGAGCTCACTATCGACCTGAGCCAGTGAAAGCCCCTGGCTCGGAGCGCGGGCGATCAAGTCCGCCGTCGAGCTCGCAGATTGCGTGACACGCCGATCCACGGTCAGAGCCTGGCTGAACTCGACGGCGCCGACCAGGAGGAAGAACATAATCGGGACCACCATGGCGAACTCAACGGCCGCGGCGCCCCGCTGATCGCGGCGGATCCGGGCGAGAAGGCCCGAGAGGAGGCCGCGAGACCCTTCGCTGAAGCTCAAACTACGCATCGCACACTCTCCCTCGCCCGGCCCCGCCGGCAAAGCCGGCGCCGAGTCTGTCGTCGATCAGTTGTCGTAAGGCTCGGAGCGGAACACGGTGGTTGCCTGGATCAGGCGCGACCCGTTCGACATGTCCCCGAGATGCAGGAACGGAATCTTCGAGGCCAGCTCCCACTCGAAGCAGACCCAGACGAGCACGACCTCGCTCGCGCCTCCGGGGCTGTAGGTGCTGTTTCCGCTCAGGCCGCCGTTCTGCAGGCAGGTCGGGAGGCTCGCGGGTGTGATGTTGGTCGTGTCCGCATAGCTCAGCACATTGACCTGCACCTTGCCTTCGCAGTCGATGTGACCGGGAACGAACTCGCAGACCTTGGCCTTGAACTGGGCCGCGTTGTAGCCGGCCTGCTGGGCCTGCCCCGTGCGAAGCAGCCGGGATGCCTGCTCGACGGCGTTCTCGAGGGTGAAGGTGGTGAAAAAATAAAGGCCGACGCCGATGATGCCGAACAACAGCATGAGGAACGGGGTCGCCACCATAGCGAACTCGATCGCCGTGACGCCGCGCGCATCGTTCCGCCATCGTTGAAGCAGGTGCGGCCGTCTGCCATCGGCGATGGCAGGAATGGGCTGCGAAGGACTCATCACACTACGCCTCGCTACACGTCGTTGCGCTCGAGGGGTGATGAAATAGCAGGCCGATCAACAAAACCTTTCACTGCGTGCTCGGCGTCAGCAAACGGTTAACGAGCGCAAAAACTTCGCGCTAATTCAGATCGAAATGCCCGTCCGCGGTCTCGGCCGGCTCACGCCTCGAGGTCCGGACGGCGCACAGGACGGTAAATGCCCGTCGCCGGGTCGCGCTCGAGGGCGCCCAGATTCTTCTCGGCGAGCGGCCGGGCTTCGGCGGCGTCCGTGGCGGGGGGCGCATCCGCCTCGGACAGCGCGGTCCAGAGTCGGCGGGCCGCCTGGAAGCCCGCATAGGCGCCAGCCCCGATCAGGACTGCTGCGATGAATGGCGGCATGGCCGCGCTCCCCTCTCCCGTGGCCCTCGCTGCCCCGCCCCTAAAGCCCGTACCGGGCCCAGAGCGCGCGCTCATCGAGGGCGCCGATAATACCGTCGGCAAGACCGTGAGAGAAGTCCGGCACGCCAGCCGTCGCTGCGGCAACGCCTTCGAGGCCGGGCGCGCGCCTCAAACGCGCAAAAAGGCCGCCGCTGGACAGCGGCACGGCGCGCAGCCGGACCTTATCGCCGTAAAGCTCGCGCATTCGGGAGCGGACGTCCGAGATGCCGTCGACGAGGCCAAGCTCCAAGGCACGCGGCCCCGACCAGAAAGCGCCCGTGAACAGCTCGTGATCCGGCGCCTTCAGCTTCTCGCCGCGACGCTCCTTGACGACGGAGATGAAGGCGTCGTGCACCTCCCGCTGGACGGCGCGGAGGCGCTCCACGTCGGCCTCCTGCTCCGGGAGAAACGGATCGAGGAAGCTCTTCGACTGGCCAGACGTGTAGACACGCCTCTCGATGCCGAGCCGATCGATCGCTTTGGTGAACCCGAAGCTCGCCGAGATGACTCCGATCGAGCCGACGATGGACGAAGGATCGACGAAGATCTCGTCGCCGGCGAGCGCCAGGAAATATCCGCCCGACGCAGCCACATCCTCGCAGAAGACGAAGACCCGCTTCTTCTTCTCCGTCGCCAGCTGGCGAATGCGACGGAAGACGAGGTGCGACTGCACCGGCGACCCGCCGGGCGAGTTGACCGTGACGGCGACCGCATCGGAGCGCGACATGGAGAAAGCCTTCTCGATCGGCCCGGCGAGTGCGGCGAGGGAGAGCCCCGGTCGCAAGGGGGACGCCATGCCGATCGCCCCGGACAGCCGGAGAACCGGCACCACCGGCGAACGCGAGAACCATGCCATGCGGTCCATCATCCTTTCATCGAGACGGCCCGCACCATGACACAGGGTGGCCGGCACGTCACCGCCGAGCGGGCCCACGCGCGCTGCTCGAGCCGGAAGGGCAGCTCCGGCCGCCGCTACTCCTTCGCCTTCCCGATGGCGCTCTGGAGGCCGCGGTCTCGCGCCGCCTTGAAGGCTTCCGTGACGTGACTGAGCTGGTGCGTATCGAAGTGGGCGTGGAGCGCCGTTCGCAGGCCTTGCGCATCGAGCGTGCGGTTGATCGAGCGTTTGACGAGCTTCAGCGCGAAGGGCTCTGCCTTGGCGATGTGAGCTGCCATCGCCGAGGTCTCGCGCTCGAGATCGGCGCGAGGCACGACCTTGTTGACCATGCCGATCCGATACGCCTCCGCCGCCGTCATGCGGCCGCCCATGAACAGCATCTCCTTCGCCTTGCGTGCCCCCATCACCCACGGGTGGATCAACACCTCGACGGCGGCGGCACCGAGCGTGTGGCAGACGGGATCGGAGAAGAACGCATCGTCCGCGGCGACGATCAGATCGCACATGTTGGCGACCATGAAACCGCCCGCGATGCAGGCGCCCTGGACCGAGGCGATGGTGGGCTTCGGGCAGTCCCAGATGCGCAGCGCATACTCCAGGTAATAGAGCTCCTCGTAGGCCCAGCGCTGCTCGACCGTGAAATGGGCTCGCTCTGCGGCGCCCTGCTTCAGGTCGTGACCAGCCGAGAAGTGGTCGCCCTTGCCATCGAAGACCAGCACCCGGACAGCCGGGTCCGCGACGGCCTTGCGCACGGCGTCGTCGAGCTCATCGAGCAGCTCGCGGCTCTCGGCGTTGCGCATGGCAGGGCGATCATGCGACAGGCGGGCGACGGCGCCCTCGACCGCGTAGGCGATGCTCGAATAGGACATGGCTGCTGATCCTCGGTGATCGCGTGATGCCGCCGATGGTCATCCGCCGGCGCGCAACTCCGCAAGAGCCCGATTGAACTCGGCGCCGAAGATCATGATCAGGCTCGAGACCTGGAAGAAGATCAGCGCCGTGAACAGCTGCGTCAGTCCGGCATAGAAGATCGAGTAGTCGCTCACGGTCAGCCACCAGGAGTAAATCCAGCCCGCAGCAATCCACAGCAGCACCGACAGCATCACCCCCGGCCAGACGTCCCACAGCGTGCGATGCCCGGCGGCGAGCCAGAGATGATAGGCGAGAAGCTGCGCCATCGTGACGGCGGCCACGATCGCGTAGCGCGAGGCCGGAGAGAGCAGGCCGTGGTCGAAAATCCAGCCGATGAGCTCCCATCTGCCCTGGCTGGCGAGCACCGGTCCGACCACGACGCCCCAGGCCAGAACCAGCATGCCGGCAGCCGTGGCAAAGACGAAGAAAAGGCTTTGAAGAAGGCAGAAGAGATAGGAGCGGCCCTCGCGCACGCCGTAGGCTGTATTCAAGGCAGCGCGCAGGCTCTCGATGGCGCTGGTCGCAAAGAACAGGGCGATCGCGGCGCCGACGGTGACGAGGCCCGGCTGCGTTCGCCCCATGACCTTCTCGACCTCGGGTGCGAGCGCCTTGGCGACGTTCTCGGGCACCGCCTGGAACAGCTGATCGACGGCCGTCGCCGCCAACTCGCGTCCACCGATCGTGCCGGCGAGCGCGCCCAGGAAAATGCAGAACGGAAAAAGCGAGAGGATGAACGAGTAGGCGACGGCGCCCGCCTTGGAGTAGCCGCCGTCGTCGGCGGTGCGGTAGAGCGCGAGCTGGAGCGCGCCGAGGCCGTATCGCATCCTTGCTCCCCCTTGTCGGCCAGGCACCGACTGCCAATACCGGATTAACGGGATCGACGATATAATTCCAGTTGTCGGCGTGGCGGCGTTGGCTCTCGCGCCGATGGTCGCAGACCGACGTGGAGGCCGACGGAATGTCCGAAGCAGGAGCGGAGCTCGAAGCCGCGCGGCAGGCGTTGCTCCGCGCACAAGCCGCGATCGAGCGCCGCCTCGACCTCGAGCCTGCGTGGCTGGCGCTTTGCCAGCTGGGGGAGCGCGAGGCTCGCGACGGCGGCATTCTCACGCGCGAGCAGGCCGAGCTGAAGCGGCGGCTGATGGATCAACTCGACGCGACCGAGCCCGATTGGCGCTTGTCGCAGCGGATCGAGGAGGCACTCGCCGCGCTCGGTAGCGCGGGGGCCAAGCTCGACGCGCCGACGCGACGGACGATGCCCACGCTGCCGGCACCTGAGCAGACCCCCAAAGCCACGCCGCCGGACACGACGGAGCAACAGTCGCCGGTCCAACTCGAAAGCGGTGCGCACGTACTGAAGCGAATCCGCACCGTCGACCGACCGGCTGCAACCGAGGCTTTCGTCGTGCACCGGCATCCGGCCAGGGGGGCGGCTGCACCGGCGTCACCAGCCTCAAGCCGGGCGCATGCTGCCCGGCTCGCCGCGCCCCCAGCTTCCCAATCCGGCACTGCAAAGCCGCCACCATTGCAGGCACAGCTCGACCAGGGCAATCGATCGCGCCACGGCAAGCCGGCAAGCGGCCACGAGGCGCGGCTCGATGCGCTCGAGAACGAGATAGACGACCTGATCGTGTTCGGCGGGACCACGCCGGCAACGCGGCGGGTCGACGACAAGCTCGGCCTCGACGAGGCCGAGGTCGAAATCGACGCGTCGGTGGCCTCGTCCAGGTTGCAGCCGGCAAGACCTGTCGCGCCGAGCTCGCTCGCGGAGCGGCTGCGCGGCATGGCGGGAGAGACGGCGAGCACCAGCGATGCTGTGGCAGCCGACGAGGCGCCCGACACTGACGCGCTCCCTATCTCGCTGCAATCGGCCGTCGACGAGGCGACGGTCGAAATCATCCTGCTCGATGCGTCGAAAGCCCCCGGGCGGCCGCCAGGCAAAGCCTGACGCGCAACGCGGCGAGCCTCGCTCGACCGGAGGCCGGACGATCAGAACAGCTTCATGCCCGGTGGCAGAGGCAGGCCACCTGTGACCTCCTGCATGCGGCTCTGGAGCGTGGTGTCCACCTTGGCGCGCGCGTCCTGACTGGCCGCCAGGACGAGATCCTCGAGGATCTCGGCGTCGCCGGGCCGCATCAGGCTCGGGTCGATGCGCACGCCCTTCATCTCGCCTTTGCCATTGAGCGTCACCTTGACCAGGCCACCCCCCGACACCCCCTCGATCTCCAGGGTTGCCAGCTCCTCCTGCAGCTTCTGCATGCGGCTCTGAATCTGGCCGGCCTGCGACATCAGCTTCATCAGGTCTTTCATCTCGCTCGCTCCTTATGGCCCTGGCCAGCCGGGCCACGTCAGGTCAACCGGCCGCCTGCTCGTCGTCGTCGTCGCCGCGGACGGCCATCGGTCGGACGGCCGTGATCCGCGCATCGGGGAAACGCTCGAGAAGCCCCGCGAGAGCCGCATGACGCTTGAGAGCCTCGAGTTCCGCTGCCTCGCGGGCGCGGCGCACCTCGGCAAGAGTGGGAGCGCCTTTCGAGCGAGAGACTGCGACCATCCAGCGACGGCCCGTCCATCGATTGAGCTTCTCGCGCAGCTCATTGGCGATCTCGGGCGGCGCGCCCGACAACAGCGCCAGCTCGATGGCGCCTGCGGCGTCGAACTTGACGAGGCTCACGTGCTCCTCGAGGTGCACCTTGAGGCGCGCGTCGCGGCGGCGGCCCGCCACCTCGACCACGGCCTCGAACGTGCGCGGGTCGTCGAAGCCCTGCGCGAGGGCAGGAACCGCTTCGGGGCTGTCCTCCTCCGCAGCGTCGGCATCGAACGGGTCGGGCTCGGCGCCGGCCATACCGTAATCGTCGAGGCTGGTGGCCGGGGGTGGCTCGTCCTCGCCCGCCGCGACCGGCGCCGGCTGCTGGCGGCGCGCGTCCGATGCCCCGGGCACTGCGGCCTGCGGAGGTCCGGGCGGCGCGGCGTTGAGCGGGCCGCGAGCATCGGGCGCAGACGGTGCGCGATCGTCGCGCGACGGCGACCGCGTGGCGCGCGAGCCGCCGCCGAGCGCACGACTGATGTCCTCCGGGCTCGGCAGATCGGCGGCATGCGCCATACGGACGAGCACCATCTCGGCGGCAGACAGAGCGCTCGGCGCCCGGCCTGCCTCGTCGAGGCCTTTGAGCAGCATCGACCAGGCACGCGACAGCACGGCGGTGGATACCTTGCCGGCGAGCGCCACGGCGCGGCGCCTCTCCTCGGCCGACAGCCCCTCGCCGGCCGCATCCTCTCCGGCGACACGGACGCGCGTCGCGATGTGCACGGCCTCGCCGAGATCGGCAAGCGTCTGGATCGGATCGGCCCCATCGCGATGGAGCGAGCCCAGCGCGGCGAGCGCGCCGCCGGCATCGCCCTCGAACAGCGTCTCCAGCAGGTCGAAGAGGCGGCCACGATCGGCGAGGCCGAGCATCGCACGAACGCCCGACTCGGTGACGGAGCCCGAGCCCATGGCGATAGCCTGGTCGAGGACCGAGAGACCGTCGCGCACCGACCCTTCGGCTGCTCGCGCGATCAACGCCAGCGCCGCGTCCTCGGCTGTCGCGCCCTCTTTCGCGACGATGCGCGCGAAGTGCGCGGAGAGCAGCGGCACGTCCACGCGGCGGAGGTCGAAGCGCTGGCAGCGCGACAGCACCGTGACCGGCACCTTGCGAATCTCGGTGGTCGCGAAAATGAACTTGACGTGCGGCGGCGGCTCCTCGAGCGTCTTCAGAAGGGCGTTGAAGGCGCCCTTCGAGAGCATGTGCACCTCGTCGATGATGAACACCTTGTAGCGCGCCGCGATCGGCTTATAGCGCGCGCTCTCGATGATCTCCCTGATGTTCTCGACGCCGGTGTTGGAGGCGGCGTCCATCTCGACCACATCGGGATGGCGGCTTTCGACGATCTCGCGGCAGTGACGGCCGGGCACGGAAAGATCGATGGTCGGCCCGCCGGTGCCGTCGGGCCCGACGAAATTCAGGGCGCGAGCGAGAATGCGGGCCGTCGTCGTCTTGCCCACTCCGCGCACGCCCGTGAGCATGTAGGCCTGAGCGATGCGCTCGGTGGCGAACGCATTGCGGAGCGTCGTCACCATCGCGTCCTGGCCGATCAGGTCGTCGAAGTTCTGTGGGCGGTATTTGCGTGCCAGCACGACGTAGGCGGGCGCAGCCGGTGCCGGCTCCTCCCCGAAAAGGCCAGGGCCAGACGGAGCGTCACTTTCGCCGTTGTCGGACATGGCGCGGGGTTACGACTCCAACGCATTGCGGCACGAGCCACCCCGCTGGAGCGAGGGGCTGAGCCTAGCGGCAACAAGGTCCGCTCGCATCTGCCGCAGAAGGCTTCCAGGCCCACGGCAGCAGCACGTGCGCCGGCGGCGCAGGGCTTAACAGGAGGCTGGACAGCGACCCGCAACCTGATCGTTAGGGCTGCTTCCTTCCGGTCCTGACCCGGTTGGCGAGGGATGCGCCCGCCGCCAACCTCCCACCCCTCTTTAAGCGAGCGACGACGCCACCGCAACGGCTGCCGGAGGCCGGTGGAGAAAATCCCGGCCAAGGGGTGGGCGACAG
>JBFWQN010000146.1:0-10665 GCA_050249405.1 Hyphomicrobiaceae bacterium
GAGGGCTGCAGTAGCCGGTGTAGTTCGCCTCTGACTTGCAAGCATAGGCGCCTTTGAGCACCGCGTCCGGATCGTCGATGCCCACGCCCGACGTGTTCATGCCGACGGAGTAGTCCTTCTTGGTCAGCCGGCTATGCCAGATCGACGATTCAACAAGCTCCATCGAGGCGTCGAAATGGATCTTGTTGAGCTGGTCGACGAAAATGATGGCGGGGTCCTTGTAGGTCGAGAAATCGCGCGTCGCGACCTTCACGGGCAGGCGCTTGTTGGGCCCATAGCCGAGGCTTTCCATGATCTTCCTGGCCTCGGCCTGCTGTGCCTCCACGTCGCCGTAGCTGAAGAGCTTCGCCATCATCTCGGGTGGTGTGCCCCACTGGCCCTCGGGGCCCGGCATCATGTTGACGGCCACCGAGCCCTTACCGCCGGTGACGATATCGATGATGGCCTTGCGGTCGATGGCGAGTGCCAGGGCACGCCGGACCTCGGCCTTGTCGAACGGTGGACGGTCGACGTTGACCAGGATGTTGATGGGCACGTTGCTCGGCGCAAGCTCGCAGACGGCGTCCGGCTTCTGCGATGCAACGTCCTTCATCAGCGGCACCGTGACATCGCCGACGAAGGTGAGGTCGAACTCGCCAGCGACGAAGGCCAGGATGCGCGTCGAGCGGTTGGTGACGATCCTCCACTCGATGCCGTCGAGGTAGGGCTTGCCCTTGTCCCAGTAGTTGGGGTTACGCGCGAGGCGGATCGCCTCGTTGCTCTTGAACTCGACGAATTTGAACGGCCCTGTGCCAACGGGCTTCGTGCGCATGTCGCGCGCCGATACGTGGCACGAGTAGACGGGTGCCAAGCCGGAAGCGAGCATGGCTATGAACGACGGCTGCTTTTTCGTGAGATGAAAGGTCGCCGTCAGGTCGTCGTCGACGGTCACCTCTTTCAGGTTCTCGTACCAGATCTTGCGGGGGCTGCGACGGAAGCCCGCTTCCTTGTCCAGCCCGGCAGCCCGATGATAGGTGCAGCGCACATCGTTGGCGGTGAACGGCTTGCCGTCGTGGAAGGTCACGCCGGGCCGAAGTTTGAAAGTGAGCTTGGTTCCCGTCTCGTCCCACGCGTAGCTCGTCGCCAGCTCCGGCACGATGGTGGCGAAGCTGTTCAGCGGCTTAGTGGGGTCATACCGGACGAGGTTGTTGAAGATGGCCATGAACGGCATGTTCGTGGCGATCGTCGATTCCTCGTGGATCGAGGCGCTCGGTGGCTGCGTCGTATTGTAGATGCGGAGCGTGCCGCCCTGCTTCTGGGCCTGGGCGGCGCCGAGCCCGATCCCGAGCACCACCCCGCCGGCGGCTAGAACGGGCCCAAGATTGGCGGCCAGCCTGCGAACGAAATCCATGAAGCTCCTCCCGCTGATTTATTTCGCGAGAGGCAAGGCTAGCCGAGGCTGGAGCATTTGCCACCCCTTTCGGCGAGGAGGGGCGGGCGGCGGAGCGGCCTTACCAGCGGTTCCAGTCGGCGGATCGCGGCCAACTGCCGCCGCCATCGCGGCGGCGCCTCGGCGGGGGATCGGTGTAGGCCGCCTGTTGTGCCTCGGCCTTCTTCTTGGCGACGAAATTAGCGATATTCTGCTTGGCCTGCTCCTCGCCGCGAACCTGCACGACGAGATCGGTGCCAGGACCAGTCTCGATGCTGGGGCCGAGATCGGAGACGATCAGCGTGGCACCGGCCTGCAGCGACGGCACGACGCGGGCCAGAACGGCTTGCGGGATCTCAATCCGGTCGAGAGCGGCCCGGGCCGTCTCGAGCGGGTCCTGTCGCGGGTGATGGACGACCCGGGGCGCCTCACCCTTGCGGCGGCGCGACGGGTCCGCCGACGGCTGGGCGGGCGGCACGGGCGGGCCACCCGACGGCGTCTCCAACGTCAGGCCGTGCCACTTCAGGGCCGCACCCTGGCCATCGGCATCGAAGGCTGTGAAAACGTGCGTCCCGAGCGGACGGCCGGGATCGCGGATCGTGACCGGCAACTCGAGGACCGGGTGGAAGGCCTGCCGCACGTAGATGCGCCCTGTCTGGCGCGACACGAGCAAAGTAGCCGGCGTAAGCTTGCGGGTAATCGAGCGAACCTCGTTCTGAGCTGCTTGCCGCTCAGCCTCGAGCTTGCGCACCTTGTCGGTGAGCGCGGCTGCAGCAGCACCTTTGCCGGCTGCAGCGTCCTGCGCGACAAGCTCGCGTCCCCGGGCCCGGGCCAGCTCGATCAACGCGTCGACATGCGTCACGAATGCGGCACGCTCTGCGCCCGGAGCGCGGGCAGCCGTCAATGCCTTGTCGAGGCTCTCGGCTCGCCCTTCGGCGCGGCGCGTGAGCGCAATCGCCTGCCGCAGCGCCTTCTCGGCCTTGCCCTGCTCGACGAGCAGTGGGCGGACGCCACCCTTGCTGCCCTCGACGGCCCGGGTCGCCGCAGCAAGCCGCTTCTCGGCGACGAGACGGCGCGCTCTCAGCTCGGCAACGGTCGGGCCGGGATCGACGGGAGCCACCGCTTGCGGCGAGCTCGCGTCCGGGACGGCCGGTCCCGGAGCCGATACCGGAATGGCTGGTCGGGGAAGCCGCTGCGCACCGAGCATCATCGGTGCCTCGTCCAAGCCCCCTGTCGTCGTCGCCGGCGGCGCCTGGAGCACAGGCGGCGCGGCCACTTGCGGCGTGAATTTTCCCGGCTGCATCAGCAAGGGATGCGAGATCGGCGCTGGCGCCTCGTCGTGGCCCGCGATGAGCACGCGCGTCGCGATCCTGGTCGTGCGGAAGAGTTGCTCCGCGAAACCCGAGGGCAGCCGAATGCAGCCGTGCGAGGCCCGGTAGCCTGGCACGACACCTTCGTGGAGGGCGACGCCCGACCAGGTGATGCGCTGCATGAACGGCATCGAGGCATCGTCGTAAAGGTTCGAGTTGTGCTCGACCTTGCGCTCGATAATGGAAAAGACGCCTTCCGGCGTGTCGTGCCCCTTGCGGCCCGTCGACACCTTCGAGCTGGCGATCAGGCCGTTGCGATCGAAGATCCGGACCTGCTGGCTCGGGAGTGAGACTACGGCCAATAACGGCCCTTCCGAAGGGAATGAAGGGAGACCTTCGCCGTACTCGGTCTCGGTGTCCCCAGCGGGGCTTTGCGCATACGCCGAGCCGGAGACGGCCTGCGATGCGGCCAACAACGCGGCCAAGGAAAAACCTGTGGCCCAGCGGCGGCCAACGCCGCCCGCGATACGCCCGACGGCGCCAAGAACCGGTCCCACGAACGTCAGCTCCTGGATGGAGTTTGCCTAGCCCTGTCGTACCCGAGCTTGGCTAAGCATCAGTTACGACGTGGACCACATCGAGGCAAGGCTGTGACGCGGCTTCGCGCGGAATGACAGACACCTGTGCCTTGGTCGCGCCAATCGATCGTTGCCGCGGAAAGGGCCGCCGGACGGATCCGGCGACCCTGGACGACACGCGGAAGTCAGGGCCGGCTCAGCTGCCGACGGCGTCGCCCACGCACTTCTTCGCGAAGCTCGCCTTGGCGGCACCGGCCAGCTTCTTCGCGTCGGCGGACTTGCCACAAGAGGCCGCTGCGTCCTGCTCGCACTTCTTCATGAAGGAAGCCAGCGCGGCGCCAGCGAGCTTCTTCTCGGCGGCGGTCGCCTTGCAGGAGGGAGCAGCGGGAGCAGCGGCCTTCGTCGTTGCGGCCGACGGCGCCGGTTTCGCAGCCTCGGCCTTCACAGGTGGTGCCGACGGCTTCGCGGGCGCGGAGGGGGCGGCAGGTGACTGCGCCAGCACGGCCGAGGCCGAAACGAGCAGCATCGCGACGGCGGTTGCGTATTTCATGTGATCGACCTTTCGCAATGGGAGGGACGATGTTCCCGGTGCGTCCAGACGACAACCTAGGGTACCGCACATGAATGACGGCTGAGCGCGGCAAACTTTTGGGCATAATTGATTCAACGAAAATCGATGCAATCAAGGACCGATCATCCATCGATCACGGCGGCGAACTCGTCACTGGTGGTGCGCTTGAGCATGGCGCGGTAGGCCTCGAAAGCCGCGTGGCCCGGCGCGATCTGACCAAAAGCCGGCGGCAATGCGCCTGCACGGATGGGCACGAGGACGATCGGTGCCGCGACGGGGATGAGCTGCGAGCCGCGCCCCACCTTGAGCGTTGCGAGGATGCCGTGCATCTCGCCGGTGATCGTCGGGCGCGAGACGGTGACGAGCCGATGCTGGCCATGGCGGTTCGTGACGAGATAAACATGGCCCGACTGATTGGGCACGGCGACAACCCCGAACTGCGTGAATGCCTGATCCGTGCGCTCGGCCTCGTGAAACCTCAGGCAGGCCGCCCCCTCGTCCCAGCCGATCTCGGTGCAGTAGGCATAGACGGCCGCCGGATTGCCGAATGACGGGCGAATAGTGAGGTAGGCGCCTTCGATCCAGCGCACGGCCGCGCGCGCATAGTTGCCGAGATCATCGGGCGCAACGCCAGACGGCACGCCGACCATGCCTGGGTCGGCAGCCGAAGGGCTTGCGGCGGTCTCGGCGATGCGAAGGGACATGCCCAGCGCCTCCTCGAGGCGCACCAGGGTTGCAATCGTCAGCGGCCGCCGCCCCGCCATCACCTTCTCGAGCGTCGACAAGCTGATGCGCGCGAGGTCGGCCAGGTGACGGCGTGACATGCGCCGGCGCGCGATCTCCTCGACGAGGCGGAGCGCGACGGCATGAGCGACAGCCTCGGGCAATCTTCGATCGGTCGGCGACATGCGTTCGGCCCCTGATGACGCCCCGCGACGGTCCTGCTCATTCGCGGACATCCTGGGCGAAGCCAAGGCAGCCGCCCGCGCACCACGCTACACCGGCCGTCATTGCAAAACCGTGGTCGGGGGAGTCGCTTTCCAGAGCGCGCGGTCGATCAATGGTTTTCACGGCCGCGCGATCACCACTCAAATCGCTGCCGCAGCGCAACATATAGGTGGCACGGCACCGACAACGCATGCCGCAAGCGTGGTCCGTCAGAGACCAATCAGATCCAAGACGATCAAGGAGCAATCACCATGAAAACCATCGCAGCCGCGCTGATCGCGCTCGCCGCCCTCGCTGGCGCCGCGGAGGCCCGCACCTCGAGCTACTTCGCCGACATGAGCCAATCGGCTCCCAACTCGGTGTTCGACGACATCCAGGATTCGGCACCCCGGTCGGTGTTCGACGATCTTCGGGATACCGCACCGCGCGCGCCTTTCGACAGTCTCCGTGATTCCGCGCCGCGGTCTGCGGGCGAGACGGGTGGGGCCCCCCAGGATCTGGTCGGCGAATAATCCGGGCGTCCTTCGTGCCATCGTCGTCCCGGGCTCGCGAGGGCTCGGGACGATCCTGTTGCGGAATACGTCACGGCGTCGCCCGGCCGACGGCTTTCCCGATCTCGGCATCGCTCTTGCCATTGGCGCACATGCCTGCTGCCTCGAGGGAGGCGGCCGCGAGGCCATGCCGGTCGGGGCCATTGCCCGAGGCCTCGATCAACACCGCATGGTGCCCCGAGGCCTTGAGCCTCTCGGCGAAGCGGCGCTGCTGGTCGAATGGGGTCACTTTATCTGCCACGTCGCCGAGGATGAAAATCCGCCGACCGGGGTCGCTCTGCACTCCCGCGACGTGCTGCGATACGTCGAAGCTGTCGTGGATGGAGGCCGGGTGCTCGGCATGGTTGCCGACGAGGCCCTGCCGCGCGGCATGCCAATCCAACATGGCCGTGAGGTCGTAGCCACCGGATGCCGGGGTCGCGCATCGGACACGCGTGAGGCCGAGGGTCAGAAGCGCTGCCGCGATGGTGGCCCCGCCCGATTGTCCTGCGAGCGAGACCTCGTGCAGGCCGAAGCGGCGGCTCAACGTCTCGACGGCCGCCTTCATGACCAACGCCTCGCGCATCTTGCGTCGCTGCCGGTGGTCTCCGGTCGAGCCGAACGTGCCCGGGCGCGCCATGAGCACGTAAGGGATGCGGTAGGTGCGAGCCAGAGATTCCAAGCCCTTTCGCACAATATCAAGATGACGGCGCAACTTGCGAGAATCACGCCGATAGCCCTGCGGGACGTCACCCTCGAAAAAGAGAACAGCGCGCCCGACGCTGGCGAGGCCGTCCGTCGCGTAAAACGCTATGCAGTCACCGCGTCCCTCGACGCTTACCCAGAGGCGACCGGTCCCGACCTCGCATGCTTCGCGCAAATCGGCGAGCACGTCGGCGCCACCCAGCGTGGCTTCCCCAGCGCTCTTGTAGCGGATCGCCGCGAGCGCCTCGCCGTGACCACGCATGGCCATGAGCAGAGCCAGGAGCACCAGCGGCCACGGCCGTAGTCTCGACCACCGACCACGGCGGACGCTCCACCATCCGGCGGCAGAGTACCTGCGACGCGGCCCCATCGGGTGCACCTGCCGGCTGCAGCCTCAGTCCTGATAGCGGGGCTTGCGCTTCTCGAGGAACGCCGTGCGCGCCTCGACCGAGTCCGGGTGATCGCCAAGCTCGGTCGTCATGTACTGCTCATACCGGTAGCCGTCGCGCAGGCTCATGTCCTCGATCGTGTTGAGCGTGCGCTTGGCGAGACGGATCGCTGCCGGGCTCTTCGAGGCGATCTCGGCCGCGAGCTTCATCGCGTACGGCATCAACTCGTCTTTCGGCACGCATGCCTCGACGACGCCGAGCCGATAGAGCTCCCGGCCCGGCACCCGGTAGCCCGTCAGCATCATACGGCGAAGCGTCGAGTGAGGAAAAAGACGCTGCGTGTGCTTGCCGCCACCAAGGAGGCCAACGTCGATCTCGGGTAGCCCCAGCATCGCCTCCTCGGCGGCCACCAGGATGTCACAAGAGGAGGCGACCGCCAGCCCGGCGCCCAGCGCCACACCGTTGATGGCGGCAATGACCGGCTTCGTGCATTCGCGGATCGCGTGATAGCTCTCCCTCGCCCGCCTGTTGTGCTGCCAGCGCTCGCCGGCCTTGGAGCGATCGGGTCGCGACTTGAGGTCGGCACCGGCGGAGAAGACCTTGCCGGCACCGGTCAGCACCGCCACGCGAACGTCGCGCCGATCGGAGATCATATCGAACGCATAGGCCATCTCGATATTGAACTCGGCGTTCTGGGCGTTGACCGGCGGGTTGTTCATGGTCACGACGGCGATGCCGTCCCCAACCTTCACGTCGACGAGCTTCAGCTCCATGGCGGACGATGCTCCTTTTGCGGTCTGTGGTGAGGTCTGCGTGTCTGCATGAATGGCAGCGAAAAGCCGGGACTGGAAGGCAATCCGCACGCGCAGACCCTCTCAATCGTCAAGATGGCGGGCCTCGCCGGGCAGCATGTGGGGGACGCCTCGGCGGATCGGGTAGGCGAGGCGCGCCTTGCGGCTGATCAGCTCCTGGCGGGCCTCGTCGTAGTCCAGCGAGGTCTTGGTGACCGGGCAAACGAGCAGCTCGAGCAGGCGGCGGTCGACCCGCTCGATCGACGCCGAGGCATCGCCAGGCTGCTCGGCCGTGCTGTCCCCGGAACTGTCGCTCATCGCAGGTCTCCGAAAGCGAGCGCCACAAAGTCTGCTATTGCAGCCTGCCGCCGGGCTCGCTGCCACCTGATGCCAGCTCCATCTCGGCGAGCGTGATCAGGGCCTCGGCCCGCTCCTTGAGGGTGGCCGCCTCGACCAGCGCCTGCTTCTCGCCGGGCCCGAACGGGCTCGCAACGGAAAGCCAATTGACCAGCTGCTCCGAGCCCGTGCGCTCCACGGCCTTCCAGTCGGCCTTCAGATTCCGCTGGGCCAGATAACGGCGGAGGGTATCGAGCAGTCGCTCGCGGTCGATATCGTCCTCGCCGTGGCCCGCCTCGAGATCATGGGCGAACGGCGAGAAATCCGGCTCGATCAGCCGATAGGGATGGGACGCCGACTGCTCGTGGCGCACGCGAAAGCGAGCCACGCCCGAGAGGACGACCGTGAGCCGGCCGTCGTCGCGCTCCTGATACGTGGTGACGCGGCCGGCACAGCCGATCTCGCGCAGGCGGGCGTCCCGCTCCTGCGGCGAGCCCGTCGGCCCGCCCTCGCCCACCGGCTGTATGATGCCGACGAGGCGGCTCGCCGAGCGCATCACGTCATCGAAAAGCTGCAAGTAGCGGGGCTCGAAGATATTGAGGGGAAGCGAGGCACGCGGCAGCAGGATGGCCCCGACGAGCGGGAACACGGCCAACTCGTCGGGCAGATCGGCCAAAGTCTTGTAACGGCGAGGCATTACCAACTCCCGTGGGCGGGACGGCCCACCATTCGCCGTCTCGCTTCGATCACGAGAACAGCAGTGAGGAAAGCCGGCGCCGGCCGTCCATGGTGGCCGGATCCTTGGGGCCCCACGCCTCGAACAACTGGACGAGCTGCTTGCGCGCAGCCTGCTCGTTCCATGTCTTGTCGCGACGGAAGGCCTCGAGAAGCTCAGTCACGGCCGCGGCCTTATCACCTGCCGCCGCATGAGCCATGGCCAGGTCGATGCGGGCCTCGTGGTCGGCCGGATTGGCGTCAAGCCGGCTCTTCAGCTCGCCCACCTTGCTCGGCGTGGCCTCGTGCTTGGCGAGATCGATGGCTGCGCGCACGCTGGCGATGGCCTGGCTCGACTGCTTGTCCGGCGGAACGATACCGATCGTCTGCTCGGCGCGCGCCACGTCGCCCGTCTTCAGATAGCAGCGGGCCAGCCCAGCGATGGCATCCAGGTTCTCGCGATCCTCCTTGATGATCGCCGCGAAAATCTCGGCAGCGGACTGTACGTCACCTGCCTCGAGCAGCTTGTTTGCCTCCGCAACCGCCTCGGCAAGGTCGGCGCCCATCTCCTCGCCGACCAAGCGATCGACGAAGGCCTTGACCTGGCTCTCGGGCAAGGCCCCCTGGAAACCGTCGATCGGGCGGCCGTCGCGGAAAGCATAGACGGTGGGAATCGACTGCACGCGCAGCTGGCCGGCGATGGCCGGATGCTCGTCGATGTTGATCTTCACGAGGCGGACCTTGCCGCCGAACGCCCGCACCACCTTCTCGATCACAGGGGTGAGCTGCTTGCACGGGCCGCACCATGGGGCCCAGAAATCGACAATCACCGGCACTTGGCGGGAGGCGTCGAGGACATCGGCCTTGAAGCCGGCCGTGCTCGAATCCTTGATGATATCTCCACCGCCGCCGCCAGCGCCGCCACCGCCCGCACCAGCGCCGGCCGGGCTGCCAGGTCTCCGCTGACCAAACTCCATCGTCGTCTCCATCAGGCTTTGGCTGGTGCTCTTCCGGCCTAGCGGGCGGCCCCGGTCGACCGTTCCGCGCGATCTCAGGGTGCCGCAGCCGGGCCGCCGACGGCGAGCACCCTCGGCACGTGCCCGCACGCCCCCATGAACCGGAGGAGATCGTCACGGTGAATGCCGACCGTCGCCGTGTTCACCAGCGGATGACAGTTGATGATGTCATACCGCATCAGGCGCTCATCCACCACAACGCTGACGCGGCGGCTGGTGTCGTTGACGAGGGCCAGGGCCGTCACGGATCCCGGCAGCACACCCAGCACCTCCATCAACAGCTCGGCCTTGCCGAACGAGAGGCGCGCCGAGCCGATCGCCTTAGGCAGCGCCTTGAGATCGACGGCCGTGTGCGCCTCGGCCACAACCAGCCAGAGCTTGTCCTTGGCGTCCTTGAGAAACAGGTTCTTGGTGTGACCGCCCGCGATCTCACGGTGAAGTCGCTCGCTCTCTGCCACGGTGAACACCGGCTCGTGCTCGACGGTCGTCGTCTCGATGCCGAGCTCGTCGAGGCGAGCCATCAGCTCGGCGCGGGTCTTGGGCATATGGGCGGGCCTACTCGAGAAGCGACGAGGACGCACAGGTAGGAGGAGAGATATGGGCCAGCACGCCGGCATGCAACAGTGCTGCACGCAGACCCGCTAGGCCGGAGCCGGGCTACGGCGAGGGATCCGACGCCTCAGCCTCCGCGAGAGCCAAATCCAAAGACCGGTGGCCAGCAGGCCGATCATGGCCGCCGACGTCACGATGTTCATCCAGGCGGACCACGGGCCCGCGAACGTCCCTTCGTGCCAGAGTCGCGGCCAGTTGCGGGGCATTGGCACGGCGCCCGCCGGGCCGACCGACAATACCCTGTACTCTCCGTTCTCGATCACCCGCGCCAGCAGCCTGCCGCCCCGCGACCTGATCCAGACGAGGCCCGAGAGGTCGTGCTTCTCGCCGACGAGACGAACAGCCTCGATGAGGCTGGGGCGCTGGCCAGTCGCGTTTCCAGGTGGCGGACCCGAGAACGTGACGCCGCCCCATAGCAAAAGGCCTGTCAGGGGCGAGAGCACCAGGAGCGGAAGCAGGCCCCAGGCCATCGCCTTGTGCCAGCCCGATACGGTGTTGGCTAGGCGGGGAAGGCCGAGGAGGATGCCCAGAAGGGCCATCGCGAGCATGGCCGTCGTCGAGGCCACGACGAGCCAGCCGGCATCGAGCAAGAGCGTCTCGTGAAGACGCCGGGCGGTGACCAGCACGCTGGCGAGCGTCGAGGGCGTGGCTCGGACCTGACCGCTCGCGGCATCGACAAGGATGCCGCCGCCCCGGCCGCCGCCGATCGTCAGAGTGCCATCGTAGCCTCGATAGGCGATGCTTTGCGCGCGACCTG
>JBFWQN010000147.1:0-10658 GCA_050249405.1 Hyphomicrobiaceae bacterium
ATGCCAGCTCCTCCGGGAACCATTTCATGACGCTGCGCAGCGGATTGGGCGCGGCTTGCCCCAAGCCGCAGATCGAGGCGTCCGCCATGACCTGCGCGAGATCGCCGAGCAGGGCCTTGTCCCAATGGCCGGCAGCCATCAGCTTGACGGCCTTCTCGGTGCCGTTTCGGCAGGGCGTGCACTGGCCGCAGCTCTCGTCCTCGAAGAAGCGCATCAGGTTGAGCGCCACGGCCTTCATGTCGTCCTGGTCCGACAGGATCACGACCGCGTGGCTACCGACGAACGAGCCGTGCTTCTCGAGCTGCCCGAAATCGAGCGGAATGTCGGCCATCGACGCCGGCAGGATGCCGCCCGAGGCACCGCCCGGCAGATAGCCCTTGAAGGTGTGGCCATCGGCCATGCCGCCGCAGAGGGCGATCAGCTCGGCCGCCGTCGTGCCCGCCGCTGTCAGCACCACGCCGGGACTCTTGACCCGGCCGGAGACGGAGTAGGACCGTAGGCCTTTCGCGCCGTTCTTGCCCTGGGCTGCGAACCAGTCGGCGCCTTTCTCGAGAATCTGCGGCACCCAGTAGAGCGTCTCGATGTTGTTGACGAGCGTCGGGCGGCCGAAGAGGCCGACTTGGGCGACGTAAGGCGGTCGATGGCGGGGCAGCCCCCGAGTGCCCTAGATCGACTCGATCATGGCCGATTCCTCGCCGCAGATGTAGGCGCCGGCCCCGCGCCGCAGATGCACCCGCGTGTGGCGGGCAAGACCTTCGCCGCGCACCCGCTCCAGCGCGTCGAGCAGTATCTGGCGCGCGGCCGGATACTCGTCGCGCAGGTAGACGAACACATCGGTTGCCTCGACGGCCCAGGCGGCGACGAGCATCCCCTCGATGAACTGATGCGGGTTGCTCTCGAGGTAGTGGCGGTCCTTGAACGTGCCCGGCTCACCCTCGTCGCCGTTGACGGCCATCACGCGCGGGCCTTTTTCCGCGCGAACCAGCCCCCACTTGCGGCCCGTGGGAAACCCGGCACCACCGAGACCCCGCAAGCCGGCATCCGAGAGCGTGGCGACCGCCTGCTCGACCGGTAGATCGCCAGCTAGGCACCTCTCGAGCGTCCGGTAGCCGCCGCCGGCCCGGTAGTCGTGGAAATTGCAGTAGTCCGGCACGTGCACGTGCACGTCGCCGGCCATCACCATCTCCTTCAGCCTCGCGAATGTCGCATTGTCGACGTGCGCGTGGCCGACGTGCGCCGCCGGGGCCGAGTTGCATGAGCCGAGGCACGGTGCCCGCACGACCCGCGCTTCGGGCAATGCCTCTGCCTGCAGCTCCTCGAGCAGCCTGTCGGCTCCGGCCAGCATGCACGACAGGCTGTCGCACACGCGCACCGTCACGCGGGGCGGGCGAGTGGCACCATCCGGCACGACATCGAAGTGGGCATAGAACGTTGCGACCTCGTAGACCTCGGCCATCGGAATGCGCATCAGCTCGGCGAGGCCGTGCATGAGCCCCGCCGGAAGACAGCCTTCGGCGTCCTGGATCAGATGCAGGTACTCGATCAGCAGCGGCCGCTCGTAAGGACCGGGGCCGACGATGCGCCGAGCCGCATCGAGCTCCGCGGGTTGCAGCACGCGCCCTTTCGGATGCAACGGCGCCGAGCGCCGCCCGGCCCCCGGATGCACGCTCCGCGCCCGCACTGCGCCCATCCGATCCGCCGGCTTATCGCTCATCCGCCTCTGTTCCCTGCTCGGTCACGGCCTCGTCGGCGCGCTTGCGTCCCGCTCAGCAATAGCCCACGCACGCGACGACCAACAGCTCCTGCATGCCTTGGATCGTTGCCGAATCCGCGCCATGCGGCAAGCGGCTCGCAGCTGACGACGCACGTCGCACCGGGACACGGCCCCCGATCGGGGTCAATTGAGCTTGCGCTGCTTCGCGAGCCACCTGTAAACCACAAGCTCCCCGTAAGGAGGACGGCCAACCACGGCCGAGCGCACCCGCGAGCGGCTTGCGGCGCGTGACGGGGCTAATCTGACCGGAAGCGGCAGGGGCGAAGAAGAATGGTAGCGCTGGCGTCCGACGCGACGAGCCTGATGGAAGTCTTTATGGGCGGCATGCCGCCCTCGCTGTTCTGGCCCGCGCTCGGGCAGATCATGCTGATCAATCTCATTCTTTCGGGCGACAACGCGGTGGTGATCGCGCTCGCCTGCCGGTCGCTGCCAGCGGCCCAGCGCAAGTGGGGCATCCTGCTCGGCGCGGGCGTTGCCGTGCTGATGCGCATCGTGTTCACCATCGGCGTGGCTTCCCTGCTCAAGACACCCTGGCTGAAGGTGATCGGCAGCCTGCTGCTGTTCTGGATCGCCATCAAGCTGCTCGCGGAGGAGGGCGAGGGCGACAAGGACATCAAGGATTCGAGCAACATCTGGGGCGCCGTGCAGACCATCGCGGTGGCCGATCTGGTCATGAGCCTCGACAACGTGCTCGCCATCGCCGCCGCGGCCAAGGAGAACTGGTCGCTCATCATCATCGGCCTCGCTGTTTCCGTGCCGCTCATCGTGTTCGGCGCAACGCTGGTCATGTTCCTGCTCACCCGTTTTCCAATCCTGGTCTGGGCCGGGGCGGCGCTGCTCGGCTGGATCGCGGGCGAGCTCATCGTGTCCGATCCGGGCGTTCAACATCAGGCGACGGAGCTTGCCAGGACCCTCGGCATCGACATGCACATGCTTGAGCGGATCGCGGCTGCCATCGGGGCTGCCTTTGTCGTCGCCGTGGGCTGGATGCTGAGGCGCCGTCACGCGTCGGAGGCGCACTGAGGCCGCCGTCGTATCCGCGGGCTCGAGCGTTCAGAGCGTTCGGGGCGGCCTCGTGCAGCCTGGGCAGACGGAGGAGCGGCGCGGATGGACTTCACGTTCGGCATCGAGGAGGAGTTTTTCGTCGTCCACGAGCGGACGCTGCTCATCGAGCCGCAAGCCCACCAGCAATTCATCGCCCGGGCGGGTGACTTGGCGGGCGGCGGCATCCATCCCGAGCTGCTGCAATCGCAGATCGAGGCTGCCACCCCGATCTGTCACGACTTCGGCCAGGCCCGCGGCCACCTGCGCCGGCTTCGGTCGGGGCTCGCCAGGGCCGGCAACGAGTTGGGCCTCACGGTGCTTGCGGCTGGGACGCATCCCACCGCCGAATGGCCGGAGCAGCAGCAGACGCGGAAGGACCGTTACGACCAGGTGGTCGATGAGCTCCAGCTGCTCGCCTTCCGCAATCTCGTCTGTGGGCTGCACGTGCATGTGGCGCTTCCCGATGACGAGACACGCATCGACGTGATGCGCCGCTCGATCCCGTTTCTTCCGATTCTGCTCGCCCTGTCGTGCTCCTCGCCGTTCTGGCGGGGCATGGACTCGGGCTTTGCCAGCTACCGGCTGACGTCCTACGACGAGCTGCCCCGCACCGGGCTACCGCCCCTGCTGCGCTCTTGGGCGGAGTACGGGGCCTACACGGAGGTGCTGCGTCGCGCCGGCATCATCGCCAACCCCAGCTATATCTGGTGGGCCATTCGGCCATCGCACAAATATCCGACGCTGGAGCTCAGGATCGCCGACGCCTGCACCCGGCTCGAGGACTCGCTGACCATTGCGGCGCTGTTCCAGGCCATGGTGCGCGCGCTGGCGATGGACCGGACGCTCAACGCCGGTCTCACCTCGCCGGAGCGGGCGCTCGCGAAAGAGAACAAGTGGCGCGCCCAGCGCTATGGTCTTGCAGCCGATCTCGTCGATCCCTTCCGCGCGCGGGCGTCAGTGACGGCGCCGGAGGCGGCGCGCTCCCTCGTCGCACTGGTCGAGCCGCATGCGCTCGCCCTCGGCTCGACGACCGAGGTTGCGGGCGTGGAGCGCATCCTCAACGAGGGCAACAGTGCCGACCGCCAGATGGCGATCTTTCGCGAGGCGGTTGCGCGGGGGCTGTCGCGTCCGAACGCGCTCGCCCAGGTGAAAGCCTGGATTCAGGAGGAGACGGTGGCGGGCTGCGTCTGACGTGCCGGCGAGACATTGCAAAGCGAGCGGCGGTCGGCTGTCATCTGCCATCCACGATGGAGGCCCGAATGATCATTGCAGTCGTACAGATCCCCATGCAGAAGCGTCCACGGGAAGCCGCGATGGCGGCACAGACGCGCTCGGCACCGACGTATCGCGCCCTCGGCGAGAAGGGTTTGCTGCGCAAGGACTACCTCAACGGCGACGCGGGCGGTGGCGGAGTTTATACGTGGGTGTCGCGCGCCGCCGCCGAAGCCTTCTACACACCCGAATGGTTCGCGAAGGCCGAGGCGAGCTTCGGTGCTCGTCCGACGGTGACCTACTACGAGACCTACGTGACGGTGGACAACGTCAAGGGCGAGACGATCGTGCGCGAGGACTGAGAGGCGTAGGGTTGGCGCAGTGCTGGGGAGAGAGCCCTCGCCGGCATTGGCATCCACCGGCTCCTCGCCTACATTAGACGGTGCAGAGCTGCGGGGTGCGTCAGGGCATATATCGACCCGGGGGCCTATACTCTTCGCATGGGAGCTGTCCCTGGCCGGGCTCGTGGGCTCGGACACACGGCGCCCACCTACATAAGTAGGGACCACGCGGGGACGACCGCTCAACGGCCATCGCGGCTCTGCACTCCGCGGCGATCTGGCGTCGCGAGGCGCCCCGCTGCAAGCTTACTGCCGCACCCGGTAGAGGGTGAACTCGCCGGAGCGCACGCGATCGACGAGCCCCCCCGCCAGGTCGGCCACGGCATCCTCGCCATAGCTCGCCACGAGATCCGACAGCGCTGCATAGATGGCGGCGTACGCCATCAGCTCAGGCCTGACGCCGCTCGAGGCGCCGGTCTCCCAGGCCTCGAGAATGCAATCGAGAGCGCGAAGGCTCTCGTCGTCGCTTTCGGACAGGCCGAGCCCCGTCATGGCCATGCTCCATTCTCCAAATCCGCCGGCCGCCCGCAAGCACCGCAGGAAATCTCCCCCAAACCGGCTCGTATCACGATCCCCAGCCTCGTGTGGGACTTGCAACATTAACGGTAAACTCGGCCCTCCTCCCCGCTCTCGGGCCACTGCCTCACCACGTTCGAACCCGTCACTCGCGTCGATTCGGGAAGGCTCGAAACCAGCTGGTAAGCAGGATCGGTCATAGTTTTTGGCCGGTGGTGGTGTGACGGGGGAAGCCGTGACGAGACATATCGCGTTCTGCCTGGAAGAGATCGATGCCGAGATCGAGGCGCTGCCGCCGTCGATTCTCGCCGACGACGAGCGACAGGGACTGCTGGCTCATGTCGCCGCGATGCGCGGCATTCTCGAGCAGGTGGATGCACGCGCACTGACGCGCGCACCGGGCGACGACCTCGGCCGCATCAAGGGCATCGGGCCCGACGACGTCATATGGCTCTCCGCCAAGGGCCATGTGCGCTACAGCGACATCGCAGCATGGCGGCGACCCGACATCGACGCACTGGAAGGTGGCCGGGCCCTTCTCGAGCGGATTGCCGCGGAGAACTGGATCGAGCAGGCTGCCATCCTGGCCTCGGGCCACACCACCCACTTTGCCGCCGAGCAGGCCGCGCGAGCCTCTGAGGCAGCCTCGATCGCGGCCATTGCCGACGCCCTGCAACTCGCCGCGATGAGAGACATCCCCGCCGACCGGTCTGAGCCCGAGCAGATGACGGCCGAGATCATTTCGCTTGCGACGGCAAAGCCGGCCGGCACTCAGATCCGGGCTCGGATCGCCGCACGTGTGGCCGCCCTGATGCTGGCCGTCATCGGCCTCGGTGCCCTCGGCGCCAGCCAGCTGGCCACCACGGGAGCGTCGGCCGCGGCGGGCTCGCTCGGCATTCGTTGAGCCGGGCAACCCCGACGTGCCTTTGCCAAAGCGGCGGAGGCCGGACAGCGCGCTGTCCGGCCTCCATTATTTTCTCGCCAGGTCGAGCGGCCGCAACCGGCCGGCGCGGATCACGCCACCTTCTTCAGCATGTTCCGCTCGATCATCGTCTCGGCGATCTGGATGGCGTTGAGGGCGGCGCCCTTCAGCAGGTTGTCGGAGACGACCCACATGACGAGACCGTTCTCCACCGTCGCATCCTCGCGGATGCGGCTGACGTAGGTCGCGAACTCACCGGCCGCCTCGACCGGCGTGACGTAGCCGCCCGGCTCCCGCTTGTCGACGACCAGAATGCCGGGTGCCTCGCGCAGGATGGCTCGCGCTTCCTCGGGCGTTATCGGCTTCTCGAACTCGATATTGATCGCCTCGGAGTGTCCGACGAAAACCGGCACGCGCACGCAGGTCGCCGTCACCCTGATTCTCGGGTCGAGGATTTTCTTGGTCTCGACCAGCATTTTCCATTCCTCTTTGGTGTAGCCGTCCTCCATGAAGACGTCGATTTGAGGAATGCAGTTGAAGGCGATCTGCTTGGGGAATTTCTTTGGCTCGAGCTCGGTGCCGGGCACGTACTTGCCCTTGGTCTGATGCCACAGCTCGTCCATCGCGTCCTTGCCGGCGCCCGAGACCGACTGGTAGGTCGACACGACCACACGCTTGATCGTTGCCACGTCGTGCAGCGGCTTCAGCGCGACGACCATCTGCGCCGTCGAGCAGTTGGGGTTGGCGATGATGTTCTTCTTCCGGTAGCCGGAAATCGCGTCGGCATTCACCTCGGGCACGATCAGCGGCACGTCGATGTCGTAGCGCCATGCCGACGAGTTATCGATCACGACGCAGCCCTTCGCACCGATGCGGGGGCTCCACTCCTTCGATACGGAGGAGCCGGCCGACATCAGGCAGAAATCCATTTTCGAGAAGTCGAACTGCTCGAGGTCCTGGCATTTGAGCGTGTCGTCGCCGTACGAGACCTCGACGCCGACCGAGCGGCGCGATGCAATGGCATGCACCTCGTCAGCGGGAAACTCCCGCTCGGCGAGCACGTTCATCATTTCACGGCCTACGTTGCCCGTAGCACCGACGACAGCGACCTTGTACCCCATCCTTCTGCCTCTCAGGTCCTTCGCGGCAAGGCGGCGACCATCGTCCAGCCTTCGGCCAGCAGTTTCCCGCGAGCCGCTCAGATAAGCGGATTGGCGCATAGCCGCAAGCGCACTGCAAAACCCGAACGGGCACGGGGGAAAGCCGCCCGCACGCCGATTTACGACAGCAATCGGCCGCCACGGGTGCCCGCGGCGGCCAGATCGTTGCCTGAGCCTGAGCTTAGACGATGCGGCTGTTGCGCTCGCGCTCGCGCCGTATCTCCTCGGGCGTCAACTCCGGGGCGGCCGGGTCGAAACCGCTCCAGCCGGTGCCGCGATAGGTGTTGCCGATCGTGGCCGCATCGGTGCCGTAGCCGGCGAGAAGCGCCTCGATCTCACCCCGGCGCGCATCGGGAACGCGAGCGGTGATCAGGGTGCCGCCGCGGCGCACGCCCTCGGCATAGACGTGAGCGTCCTCCTCGGAGACCCCGGCCTCGGTCAGCGCACCGATGATGCCGCCGGCCGCACCGCCGACCGCCGCGCCGAGTGCCGTAGACGCCAGCCAGCCTGCGGCGACAACAGGGCCGATGCCGGGGATGGCCATGATGCCGAGCCCGGCCAGGAGTCCCGCACCTCCACCGAGCAGGGCGCCGATGCCGGCGCCGCTGCTCGCGGCCTCGCCGCGGTCGTCGTGACCGTCGCGGTCGGCGTCGACCATCGTCCCGCCGGCCGGCTGCCGATCCTCGAGATTGCGCGCAACCAGGCTGATGTCGCTATCCGGAATGCCGGCTGCCACGAGATCAGTAACCGCTCGGCGTGCTTCGTCGTAATTGTCGTAGAGGCGTGTTACGGTCGCCATACGATATCTCCTCTCGGCTTGTGACTATCGGGCAATCACGTTGCCCTGGAAATCGACGCTGACGGAATGGCTTTTCCCGTCCTTCATCGCGGTGCCCCGCCAAACGCCATCGTTGTCCTGCGCGAGCCCGGAAACGTTGGAATATCCGTGATTCTCGATTCGGGACTTCGCCTGGCCTTCGGTGAAGCTGTTGGCACCTACGACAGGCGCAGCCGGCTTGGGCGCATCGGTCGTATTGATCGCGCTGTTCGACGGACTGGTCTGCGCGGGCGGGACAGCCGGAGCTGTCGGAGCCGGCGGCGAGGTCTGCGCGAGCGCAACGGTCGCACCCGTCAAAAGCATCGCCACGGCGTACGAGATTCGGGTCATCGGTTCCTCCAGAGCGGCGACCCGCGCGCATGTCGCGGGTCGGATACCGCTGAAGAACGTCGTTCTAAACGTATCGTTCCTTCTCGACGTTGGTGCTGGAGCACCGGAACCACGCATCCCGACCGGCGTTCGGGATTCGAGTGCCGTCATAATGTGCGGGTTAACGTCCCAATCGGAGGAGGTCGGCTTTGCCAGCTAAATCGAAAGCACAGCAGAAAGCGGCCGGAGCGGCACTTTCTGTGAAACGTCATGAGCAGGACAAATCCAAGCTTCAGGGCGCGTCGCGCGAGATGCTCGACTCCATGAGCGAGAAGGAGCTGGAAGAGCTTGCCGCAACCAAGCGGAAAGGACTTCCGGAAAAGAAAAAATAGCGGGGAGGAACGTGATCTATTTGATCACGGCTTTCCGCAACGGCAGCGAGCGGATGCGTTTGCCCGTCGCTGCGAATACGGCATTGAGGATGGCTGGCGCGACGACGCCCATCGCCGCCTCGCCGACGCCGCCGAAAAATCCTCCCGACGGTACCAGCACGACTTCTACCCGTGGCATCGCGGCCATCCTCAGCACCGGATAGGTGTCGAAGTTCTGCTCGACGATCCGCCCCGAGCGGACCGTGATCTCCTCGAGCACTGTCGCGCTCGTTGCCATGGCGACGGAGCCCTCGACCTGCGCCTCCACCTGCTGCGGATTGACGACCGTGCCACAATCGAGCGCGACGACGATGCGCTCCACTTTGATGCCGCCCTCGGCAATCGACACCTCGGCCACTGCAGCGGCATAGCTGCCGACCGACATCATCTGCGCCAGACCGCGGAAGATGCCCGATGGCGCCGGTGTCCCCCATCCGGCCCTCGTGGCCGCAGCCGTGAGCACCGCCAGATGCAGGGGGTGCCCCTTCATCAGGTTACGGCGAAAATCCAGCGGGTCGCGATGAGCGGCATGCGCGAGCTCGTCGATGAAGCACTCGAGATAGACGCCGTTCTGGGTGGTGTGAACGCCACGCCAGCTGCCCACGGGAAGATGCGTGTTTCGCATCGCATGGTCGATGTAGACGCTCGCGATCGAGTAGCCCATCTGCGCCTCGCCGGGCTGGGCGTGCAGCCCCTGGAACATGCGCGGATCGCGTCCGGCCTGGCTGCCGGCGGCACGCGTGAGGTTCGAGGTGAGGATCGATTGCCCGGAAATGCGCATGATGAGGCCGACCGGCTCACCCTTGTCGTCGAGGCCGCCGCGCAGCCGTGCCTGGGTGACCGGCCGATAGTGGCCGTGCGTCGTATCCTCCTGGCGCGACCAAATGAGCTTGACGGGGACACCCGGCATCTCCCGCGCGATGAGCACGGCCTGTCGGATGGCATCGGGTCGCAGACGCCGGCCGAACCCGCCGCCCATCATGGTGCGGTGCACCTCGGCCTGCTCCGGGGCGAGACCAGCTGCATCGGCAGCGGCTCGCAATGCCGTCTCGGCATTCTGCGTCGGCGCCCAGACCTCGACCCGGTCGCTCTGCCACAAGGCCGTGGCCGTCATCGGCTCCAGCGTGGCGTGATGCAGGAACGGCGTCGCGTAGGTAGCCTCGACCGTCTGCGCGGCGCCGCGCAGAGCCGCGAGCGCGTCGCCATGCGTGCGCCCGACGAAGGCCTCGTCGGTGTCGAGGCCGGTCCTCAGGTAGCTCGCGATGCTCTCGGTCGAGATGCCCGCCTCGGCAACGGGCGCCCACCGGATGTCGACCGCCTCGATGGCTTTTTGCGCCTGCCACCAGCCATCGGCCACCACCGCCACGGCATCGTCGCCGACGGCGAGCACCCGGCGCACGCCCGGCATCCGCCCGGCCGCGTCGGAAGCGAAGCCCTCCAGCCGGCCTCCCGGCACAGGCGCCGAGCGGATCGCGGCGTGAAGCATGCCCGGCAGCGACACGTCGATGCCGAATGTGGCCGCCCCGGTCACCTTGGCGGTCGCGTCCAGCGAGCGGAGCGGCTTGCCGGCGATACGCCAGTCCTCGGGCCGGCGCAGTTGCAGCGCCGCCCGGCTCGGCGGCGTGAGCTTCGCCGCGGCATCGGCGAGGCGCCCGTAGGTCGTGACGCGCGCCGTCTGCGGATGAAAAACCTTGCCGCCATCGGTGACGAGCTCGGCGCGCGGCGCGTTCCAGGCGAGGGCCGCTGCGTCGAGGAGCATGCTGCGGGCGGCGGCGCCGGCCTCGCGCATGACGAGCTGCAATGTCCGGATGGAACGGCTGTTGCTCGTGGAGAAGTCGCCCCACGCCCGGTTGCGGCGCAGGCTATCGCCGGGCGCCACCGGCTCGATACGCACCCGGGCCCAATCGCAATCGAGCTCCTCGGCGGCGAGCTGTGCAAGCCCCGTGTACAAGCCCTGCCCCATCTCGGAGCGCGCGATGCGCACGAACACGTCGTCGATGCTCGCCACGACGATCCATGTGCCGACCTCGTGCAAGGTCCGGGTGGGCACA